>JAZKHF010000289.1:0-3022 GCA_040385545.1 Pseudomonadota bacterium | reverse complement strand
GAAGTTCGCTGACCATATTCAACGATGGCGACGTGCGCTGGCACCTCGCCGCCGGCCAGTGGATGATCGACAATCGCGCGGTGCCGAAGGTCGATCCCTTCTCCTTCACCTTTGCTGGCCAGCCGTGGATGGCCTTCGAATGGGGGTCGCAACTGATTTATGCCTCCGCATACCGGTTGGCCGGTTTCGGCGGTGTCGCGGCGGTCGTGACGGCGGCGCTCGTCACGCTGCACCTGCTCGTGGTCGCCGAGGCGAGGCGGTGGATCGGGCCGTTGGGGATCGCCGCAAGCATCGTCCTGCTCGATGTGGTCCTCATCCCAATGATTCTGGCGCGACCGCATGTTCTGGGCTGGGTGATGATTGCGGCGTGGCTGACGATCCTTCTCAGGGCGCGGCGAGCGAACCGCGCCCCGCCTCTCGCCGCTGCCGCTGTGATGATCCTTTGGGTCAATCTGCATGGCAGCTTTGCCATCGGGTTGGTGCTTGCGGCAGTTGTGGCCCTGGATGCCTGTATCGAAGCCGGCTGGGCCTGGCCGATGGTTCGGAATTGGCTGATATTCGGCGTCCTTTCGGCGCTGGCGGCGATGATCAATCCCAACGGCATTCACGGTTTCCTTTATCCGCTCGAGGTCGCGCGTCTGACGACCCTGCCGCTGATCGTCGAATGGCGGCCCAGCGATTGGGGCCGAACGCCATTGTTCTTCGTGGTGTTGGGGGTCGTTGGGCTGCTGATGGCGTGGCGGGGTGTGAAATTGCGTCCGGTAATGGCGGGGCTATTGGTGCTTCTGCTGGCAATGGCGTTCCACCAGATGCGGCATCAGGCCGTGCTCGCAATCGTCGCAGCCCTGTTGCTTCCACAAGCGTTAGGCGGACCGGAGCGGAGTCCCTTGTGCGCCGATCGGCGGCAGCGACGATTGGCCACGGCGGGCCTTGGCGCGGCGCTGGTCGGTTTACTGCTCTTTCGTGGCTTGTCGCCGCTCGAGCCAGCCGAAAATGGTGCCAATCCCCGATCGGCGATTGCGGCACTGCCGGCCGAGCTTCGGGCTCAACCGGGCCTCAACGGCTATGGCTTTGGTGGGCCTTTGATCCTGGCCGGGATCCGCCCTTATATCGACGGTCGATCGGACATGTATGGCGATGCCTTTTTCGCCGATTACCAGAAAATCCTGGACGGGGATCGCGCTGCGTTTGACCGAGCCACCGGACGCTACCGCCTGCAATGGACCATGCTTGCGCCGCGCTATGATCGCCTGATCGCCCGGCTCGATTCAGATCCGGCGTGGCAGCGAATCTACGCCGATAACAATGCGATCATTCACCGCCGACGTGATTAGCGCTTCCAGAAGCCTTCCAGATCCTCGCGAAGCGCAGGCAGGCTCGCGCTGTCCCAGCCGCCTTCATTGCCCGATCCGGTTTCCCGGCCGCTCTTGAGATAGGCAGGCCGAGCCCATTGATGGGTCGTGACTTCGGGCTTCGACTTGGACAGCAACGCAATATCGAATGGCGATGCGAATTTCAGTCCCACCTGATCGCCGCGCGACCAGCTGACGATTGCAAAATGCTGCCCCGCGCCGGCAAGGTCCAGCAGTACTTCGGCATCGGCGGGATAGGCGGTATCGCTATCGACCAAGGCGCCGCTTTCCGAAATGTTGCGCAACCGGACGCGACTCGTCTCGTGGCTGTAATGGATTTCGCCCCACCAGATGAGCGGGTGACGAAGCTCGACCCGTCTCTGGGTACCCGTAGCAACCCCATCCGACTTCGCGCTCTTGGTCGGCGCTTCAACCTGCTTCGGCGCTGGCGCGGCAATCGACGATTCCGGAAAATTGCGGTTGAGCACGTCGAGCAACATCTTTGCCCGGGTGGCTTCATCGCCACCGATTTGCGTTTCATGGGCAAATTCCAGCCCGACCCGGTCGCCCTTGATCCAGCGAACCGCGCATTCGACGGGCGAACAGTCGCCTAGCCCGAGGTAGACCTTCTGCCACATCTCGAGCGTCACGTCCGTGCCGATCATCGCGCCACCGCCGGACAGGTTGACCAGTTCCACGGCATGGCTTTTGCGACCGACCTTCAGGGACGCTTCTTCGGCGGCAAGCCGATGACGATCGTCGTCGCGGTGATTGACGTTGCGTACGGCGTCGCGCGGCACCGGGATCGATCCGAGACCCGCGCTCTCGCTTGCCCCCGAAGGCTTCTTGCCCGGCATCAGTGGACCCGTGGGTGCAAAACCCTCGCCCTTGTCGAGCGCAGAGCGGAAACTGTTCATCGATCGGACCTCACATGCCATGGCAAGGTCATTGTGACGCGGCAAGGTTACGAAAGGGCTAACTTCGCCTCATTGTATCCGATCGATGGACGGTGCTTCAGGCTGAATAATACATGTCGAATTCGACCGGGCTTGGCGTGGTTTCCCAGCGCATCACCTCGTCCCACTTCAATTCCATGTAGGCGTCGATCTGGTCGTCGCTGAACACGTCGCCCTTGGTCAGGAAGGCGCGATCCTTGTCCAGGCTCACCAGGGCTTCGCGGAGCGATCCGCAGACCGTGGGCACGTCGACCAGTTCGGCCGGAGGAAGGTCGTAGAGGTTCTTGTCCATCGCCTCGCCCGGATGGATACGGTTCTGGATTCCGTCGAGCCCGGCCATCAGCAACGCCGAATAAGCGAGATAGGGGTTGGCCATCGCGTCGGGGAAGCGGAATTCGACGCGCTTGGCTTTCTCGCCCGCGCCATAAGGAATGCGGCAGGATGCGGAGCGATTGCGCGACGAATAGGCCAGCAGCACCGGCGCTTCGAAGCCGGGAACGAGGCGCTTGTAGCTGTTTGTCGTCGGGTTGGTGAAGGCGTTGAGCGCGCGGGCATGCTTGATCACGCCGCCGATGAAATAGAGCGCCATTTCGCTGAGGCCGGCATAGCCATTTCCGGCGAACAGAGGCTTGCTGCCTTTCCAGATCGACATGTGGGTATGCATGCCGCTGCCATTATCCTTGGCGATCGGCTTGGGCATGAAGGTCGCGGTCT
>JAZKHF010000288.1:2816-6545 GCA_040385545.1 Pseudomonadota bacterium | reverse complement strand
CGGTGCTGGCCGAGGCCGCGGGCAATGTCGTGACCCGCGATCTGCTGTTCCGCCGATGCTGGGGCAATTCCGACGTCGGCGACGATAGCCTGAATCGCGCGATCGCCGGCGCCCGGCGGATCGCCGCTAGCGTCGCCCAGGATAGTTTCACCATCGAGAATATTCCGCGGACCGGCTATCGACTGTCCGAGAATAGTGCGTCGGGTGAAAGCGACACGATCGAGGCTGAACCCGACACGCCCAAGATTTCGCGTCGCTGGGTGACGATCGGCGGCATCGCGGCCGCGGCGGCGGTCGGCGGGGCCGGCATCTGGGCAATTCGCGAGCCGCGTCCCTCCGCCACCGAGCAATTGATGGAGGATAGCCGCGTCGCCATGCGGTCGGGCGTGGCGCCGGCGGAGCGTCAGGCCTTGTCCTTGCTCGAGCGCGCCGTCGCCATCGCGCCGGACAATGCCGAGGCGTGGGGATTGCTGGCGATGACCCGTGCCCGGATCGACGAGCATGGCGGTCCATTCACGTCGAACGCGCCCGCGGCGCGGGTGGAACGCGAAGCGCGGCGCTCGCTGCAGCTCGATCCCGGCAATGCCGACGCCAAGGCGGCGCTGGCTTTCGTCATTCCTTATTATGGCGACTGGCTGGCGGGCGAGCGACGGTTCGAAGCGGTGCTGAAGCAGCATCCCGCCCATATCTTCACGCTCGATTCTTTATCATTCATGCTTGGGGCGGTGGGGCGGATGCGCGAAAGTGCGCTCGTTCGACTCGACCGTCTGGCCGACGCCCCATTTGATGCCAATTTCCAGTTTCGCCAGATTTACGGCTTGTGGTTCCTGAACCGGATCGAGGAGGCCGATAGGGTCGCGGATCGGGCGTTGCAGATGTGGCCGCAGAATACCGCCGTCTGGATGGGCAGGATCTGGCTATTGTGCGGGACGGGGCGCCTGGACCGGGCGCTGGCGCAGATCGACGATCCGGGTCGCCCCAGCCTTCCGCCGCCCGTGCTGGCGAGGCTGCGCGCTTCGATCGACGCCGCGAGGACGAAGCAGCCCGATGCGATCGAAGCCGCGACCATGGGGGTGATGGCCGGCGTCACCACGAGCGTGGCGGGCGTCGTCAATGCGATGATGCTGCTCAATCTGATGGGAAGCATCGACGCGGCATTCGCTTTGGCTGAGGCTTATTACCTGGAGCGGGGGCCGATCATGGCGGCCACTCGATGGAGCGAAGGGCAGCCGTTCGTGTTCGACCAGCGTCGACGAAAGACCAACATGCTGTTCACTCCAATATCGGCGACCATGCAGCGCGATCCGCGCTTCCTGCCGCTAATGAACGACATGGGGCTGACCGATTATTGGAAGCGGCGCGGTGTACTGCCCGACTTCCTGGCGAAAAAGCCCGCCTAGAAGCGCGTTTCCAGTCCCAATCCGAACTCGCGCGGGTCGCCCGCCGTCCCGAACGTCGGGCCGAACAGATGGGTCAGGTAGAAATTGTCGAACAGGTTGCGGACGTAACCGAACGCCGTCACCGGTCCGATCGTGTAGGCGGCGCGCGCGTTGAGCGTGGTGTAGCCGCCGATGCGTCGGTTCGGGGTGTTGGCATCGTCGCTGAAATAGTCGCCGCCGGTGCGCAGTTGGGCGGATAGCTGGAGCGAATCGACCGGCCGCCAGTCGATCGCGGCGGCGGCGCTGAAATTGGGTGAACGCTGGAATTCCTTGCCGCGGATCGCGTCCGAAGCGACCAGGGTGCGACGAACCTTGGTATCGAGTAGCCCCAGTCCTAACCGAAGCGACAGGCGATCGCTCGCCCGCCAGCCAAGCTCGACTTCCAGCCCGCGCGATCGGGCCGATGGCGCGTTGTCGATCTGGACGGCGGTGAAGGGAATGCCGTCGGGCGCAAGGAATTCGATCGTCTGCGGGCGCTGGGCGTCTTCGATGTCGTTGTTGAACAGGTTCACCGCCAGACTTCCGCGGCCCTGGGCAAATCCGACGCGCAGGAACGCTTCGTAATTCCACAGGCGCTCGGCATCGAAGTCGTCCTGCTTGCGCGTCGCCAGATTAACTGTCGTTCCCCCCGGACTATAGGCGCGCTGGATCAGGAATCCGAGAGTCGCATCCTTGCCCAAATCGTAAGCGATCGACAGTTTCGGAAGCCATGCCTGGAACGCCTCGTCATAATCGACCGTAATGCCGGGACCGACCGGGCCCACCTGGCCAACGCGTTCCTGGCTGTCGCGCTGGTGCCGAAACCCGCCGGTGAGCGCCAGGCGGGCGACCGGGCGCCAGGTCAACTCGCCGAACAGGCCGAAGCTGTGCTGCCGGTCGCGAAATCCGCCGGTGCCGATCCGAAGGCCGGTAACGTCGATCGATTGGCGCTGGCGGAGCGTAAGATAATGGATCCCGCCGACCAGCTGAACACTGCCTTGCGGCTTCCATTGCAGGATCGATTCGAGTGATGAATCGGTCGAATCATTGCGCGTTCGTCCAAGCCCGGGCAGGCCGAAGCGCTGGATCAGCGCCTTGCCATAGGACAATGTGGTTTGCGATCTCAGTGCCGGGGACAGTGCATAGTCGATCACCCCCGTAACCGAATCGACATTGGTGCGGATCACGCCATTGGTCTGTTCGAGCAGGGGCGAGCGCCGCTGTTTGAACGGCGCTCGGATCGCCTCGAATTGCGGCGCCTGCGTTTCGCTGTGGACGTAACTCGCTTCAACCCGCAGCCCCGGGAAGGCGCGCGGTTCGGCGAGTAATTTCACCCGCACGAAGCCATGATCGTCGCGGTCGATATTGGCCCCTTCTATCCCGTCGGCCATGTCGCTGGAATTGCGGCCGCGCTTGAGATCGCCCGACAGGCGGATCGCCAACTGGTCGTCGACGATCGGCCCCGATACGACCGCTGACATTTGCCGCGTGCCCAGATTGCCGACGATAGCACGCGCGCGTACCTCCCGCTGGTACGTCGGGTCGCGAGTGTTGACGAAGATCGCACCGGCAATCGAATTGCGGCCCTGGGTGGTGGTCTGCGGACTGCGAAATACTTCCACCCGCTCCACATCCCAGGCCGACGCGGCGCCGTTGACATATTCGCTGAAGGTGATCGCCCGGCCATCGATCGTCATCGTCGCGCGCGGGCGTGTGCCGCCGAGGAAGGCGAAGAGTTCGCGCACCACGCCGGTCGAATCCTGGCCACGGATGGCGGGCGCCTCGGTGCCCGATCCAAGCTGCACGTTGGGGATTTGCGCCAGCAGCTGATCGACGCGGTCCGCCGCCTGCGCCTCAATCTCGCGCCCGCTGATCACTACCACGCTTGACGCAGTTTGCTTCAGCGAACGCGGCACGCGCTCGCCGGTTACGACGATTTCGTCCGCTGCTTTCTTTTCGACAGTCGGTTCGGGCTGCGCCTGCGCCCCGGCGAGGATTGTGAATAGAGTAAATGCCACCATGTCGATCGTCCGATCACTTCCCCGATGCCCATCACGATCATCGCCGCTCAGTCTGAAGCGCTAACGGCCGCTTTGCCAGCCATGGTCAGAACATCGTCAGAACTTCGTCGGCGGTCAGTCATCCACCAAGCGTCAAACCCCGTCTACCGAATCGCCCTGTAATCCGTCAGCGAGGAGGCAATCATGCGCACATCGACGATCCGGGGAATGTTCCTGGCAACGGTTCTGGCCGGCCTGACCGCCTGTGGTGGCGGCGGTGGCGGCGGGGGAAGCGGCCTGGTCACGGTCCC
>JAZKHF010000288.1:0-2806 GCA_040385545.1 Pseudomonadota bacterium | reverse complement strand
CCGCCGCCGCCGCCATCACCGCCGGGGACGCCGGTGAACATCTTCCCCTCGATCACCACGTCGACCGACTTCGCGACGTTGGGGTATGAGCTTTCGGTCAATCCATCCCAGCCGATCAAGGATGGCTTTTCGGTCCGCTACGATGCCGTGAGCAACAGCTATATCTTCGACCTGCCGAGCCACGCGCCGGGCGAGTATCGCGCGACATCGAGCGATGACAAATATTGGAACGGCGGCCTCCCGGCGGGCACGATCCTGTGGCCGCCGATGGCCGTGCTCAAGCCGGGCGCAAGCAATCCGCTGATCCAGCTTGATCACACCAGCTTCGCTTATTATCAGCAGGCCGGGCCGATGGAGGATTTGCCGCACGGGGTGGTCGCGTTTGGAACGCCGACCGCGGCAGGGGCAGTGCCAACCACCGGAAGCGCGACGACGAATGCGATCGTGTCGGGCATTACGTCCGAGCGATTGGGCACGATCGGCGGAACCGCGACGTTCAACTTCGACTTTGGCGCCGGGACGCTGACCGGGCAATTCAATCCGGTGCTTGGCGAATATTACGCCACGACGACCGTTCCGCTTGGCACCTACACCTTCAGTAACACCGTCTTCGGGGTAGGCAGCCCGAGCTTTTCCGGAAGCCTGACGCATAGCGATCCTCGGCTCGGCGGCGCATTCGAAGGAGTTTTCACCGGCCCCGCAGCGCAGGAACTGATGGCGCGGTGGACGGCGACCTTCTTCGTCGCAGGGGTGACGCCCGCCCCCGAACAGATGTTCGGCGTGATGGTCGGCAAAAAGTGCTGCTGAGCCGTGACGTGGTACCGACCCGTACTGGCCTTCGCCTGTGTCGCGCCTCTCGCTAGTGGAACGAGCGTTGCGGCACAGGCGGACCCGCCGACGGCCGCGTCGACGCGATCCGTCCAGGCCAGCGCGGCGGACATGTTGCGCCTGGCCGAGACCCTGACCAGGAATGGCCAGTCGGAACAGGCGATCCGATTGTTCGAAATGCTGGCGCGCGATCCCGACCGCGACGTGCGTAGCGAGGCCTTGTTCCGGCATGCGCAATTGCTCGAGGCGGGCGGTCGCAACCAGGCGGCGGCGGTGATGCTGCGGCGGATCCTCGACGGAAATCCGGGGGCGTCGGCGGTTCGCCTTCGGCTTGCGACCGTGCTCCAGAAACTGGGCGACGAGGACAATGCCCTGCGCCAGTTGCGCGCGCTCGGCTCGGCCGATCTGCCGCTATCGGTCGCCCGGTTTGTCGATCGTCTGTCGGCCGTGCTCCAGGCGAGCAAGCCGTTCGGGGTCCAGGTCGAACTGGCGATGGCGCCCGATTCCAACATCAATCGCGCGTCGCGGTCGGACTCGCTGGGCACCGTGTTCGGGGATTTCGAGCTTGATCAGCGGGCCGAGTCCGGGGTCGGCGCGGCGGTCCGCGGGGTGGCGCAGGTGCGCCGCCCAATCGCGGAAGATCTCATCCTGTCGGCGCGCGCCGGGGTCGACGCCAATCTTTATCGCGACAAGAATTTCAACGATATTTCGTTCGATCTGGCCGCCGGCCCCGAATGGCGGACGGGTCGAAGCCGGCTGACGGCGGAGGCCGGTGTGGGCCATCAATGGTTCGCAATGAAGCCCTATCAGCGCAATATTCGACTGGCGGGAAGCGCGACGCGGGCGATCGGAAGCGCCAGCCAGAGCCGCATCGACGTCGCGGCGCGGTGGACCAACAATCGCATCAACGATCTCCAGGATGGACGCGGGGTGTCGGTCCGGGCGCGCTTCGAGCGCGCTCTGTCCCCGCAAAGTCTGGTTTCGATCTTTGCCGGTGCCGACCGCTTCAAGGCGCGCGACGATGCCTATTCGACCCGATCCTATAGTGCGGGCATCGCTTTCTATCGGGAGGTTGGCCGGATGACTCTGACGGCGGGAGGCGAGATTGGCCGCCTGAAGGCCGACGAACGGCTCGCGATCCTGCCCCAGGCGCGGCAGGACAGGTTGACGCGATTCCATTTCGGCGCGGTGTTTCGCCAGTTGACCGTGGCCGGCTTCGCGCCGCTGACCCGGCTCGTGGTCGAGCGCAACAAGAGCAATGTCGAATTCTACGACTATAAGCGCACCCGGACCGAGTTTGGCATCAGCCGCGCATTCTGACCAGCCGCGACCGCCCTCCAATTGACTAGGGGAGGGGGCAACCCTACATCGCGCCTCCATCTGACCCGCGCGCGGGCGATGCCATTCGCGCGTCCCGGCCGAGCCGGTTTTTTTGAGGAATAAGCATGATTGCCGGACTGGCCAAGAGCATCTTCGGATCGTCCAACGATCGCTATGTCGCCAAGCTTGGCAAGACGGTCGAGGCGATCAATGCCTATGAGCCGACGATCTCCGCCCTGAGTGACGAGGAGCTGGCCAACCAGACCGTGCTTTTCCGTCAGCGACTGGCCGACGGTGCCAAGCTTGACGATCTATTGCCCGAAGCCTTCGCGACCGTTCGTGAGGCGGCCAAAAGGACGCTCGGCCAGCGCCATTACGACGTTCAGATGATCGGTGGCATCGCGCTCCACCGCGGCGAGATTTCCGAGATGCGCACCGGCGAGGGCAAGACCCTGGTAGCGACGCTCGCGGTCTACCTCAACGCGCTTCCGGGCAAGGGCGTCCACGTTGTCACGGTCAACGACTATCTCGCCAAGCGAGACGCCGAATGGATGGGGCAAATCTACAAATTCCTCGGTCTGTCGGTCGGGATCATCGTTCCCAATCTGATCGATCACCTCCGCCGCGACGCCTATAATGCCGACATCACCTATGCGAC
>JAZKHF010000287.1:0-6007 GCA_040385545.1 Pseudomonadota bacterium | reverse complement strand
ACGTCGAGCTTCGCCGCGACATGTGGGACATGGTGCGCAAGCTGCGCGCCGACGGCGTGACGATCATCCTGACCACCCATTATATCGAGGAAGCCGAGGAAATGGCCGACCGCGTGGGCGTGATCGCCAAGGGCGAGCTGATCATGGTCGAAGACAAGCGCGAACTGATGAAAAAGCTCGGGCGCAAGACGCTCAAGCTGACGCTCAACGACCCGATGGCCGACATTCCGCTCGAGCTTAATGAATGGGCTCTAGAGGTCGAGGATGACGGCCACGTTTTGTGCTATTCGTTCGACGCCAATGCCGAGCGGACCGGCGTGCCGTCGCTGCTGCGCAAGGTCTCGGACCTCGGCATCGGCTTCAAGGACCTCTCCACCCACCAGTCCAGCCTGGAGGATATCTTCGTCGGGCTGGTGCACGAGGATAGCGCGGCATGACCAATGGTGGCTTCAACGGGCATGGCGTGCTCGCCATCTACCGTTTCGAAATGGCGCGCTCGCTTCGCACGCTTTGGCAGAGCCTGATCACGCCCGTCATCACCACCGCGCTTTACTTCGTGGTGTTCGGCGCGGCGATCGGCGGGCGGATGGCGGACATGGACGGGATCAGCTTCGGCGCGTTCATCGTCCCCGGCCTGACCCTGCTGAGCGTGTTCATGCAGTCGATCTTCAACGCCAGCTTCGGCATCTATTTCCCCAAGTTCACCGGCACGATCTACGAATTGCTGTCGGCCCCGATCAGCGCGCTGGAAGTGGTGCTGGCCTATGTCGGCGCGGCGGTGACCAAGTCGATGGTGCTGGCGCTGGTGACGCTTGCCACCGCGACCCTGTTCGTCAACGTGCCGGTCGCGCATCCGGCGATGATGCTGTTGTTCCTGCTGCTGATCACCATCGCGTTCAGCCTGTTGGGTTTCGTGATCGGCATCTGGGCGCAGAATTTCGAGCAGTTGCAGATCATCCCGATGATGATCGTCACCCCCCTCACCTTTCTCGGCGGCGCCTTTTACTCGATCGATGCGCTGGGAGAGCCGTGGCGCACGGTGACCCTGTTCAACCCCGTGGTGTACCTGATCAGCGGCTTCCGCTGGACCTTTTTCGGGGTCGCGGACGTACCAGTCTGGTCGAGCGTAGCCATGATGGTAGGGATCATCGCGGCGTGCCTTGCGGCCATCGCGTGGGTGTTCAAGACCGGGTATCGCTTGAAGCAGTAAGCGGGCATCCGCCCCCCTACTCGCCGTCAAAGAGCCAAGCATAACATACAACTTAATATGCTGACCCAGATTAAATTCTGATGCGTTGACGGGTCGGCGGGTGTATACGGCCGTTTCCCGAGTCGGGACTGTTCTCCGTTTCATGACGCGTTTCACGTTTCTTGAGGAGATCGAAATGACCAACATGAAAAAGATGCTTGCCGCCTGTGTCCTGATCTCGTCTCCTGCCTGGGCGGGAGAGGTCACCGGGACCGGGGAATCCACGCCGATCCGGAATGGCGTGGCCAACTCGATTTGCGCTTTCTCCGGGCTCAACGACGATGGGGCGGGTCCGAACCCGGCGGTTCAATCCTATGGGCAACAGGTCGCCTTCTTCCGCGGACGGGCGCCCTTCCACGGCATTCCCGGAATCTCCTGCAACGGAAGCTGAAGTATATCCCCCTCTCAAGTTTGCAAGAGAGGGGGAATTTTAAACTTAGGCGTCCGCGGTCGCCTTCTGCTGCTGATCGGCGCGGTCGAGGCCTTTGCCGTCGAGGTTTTGCGCGACAAAGTCCCAGTTGACGATGTTGTCTAGCACCGACTTCAGGAACTTGGGCCGCTCGTTGCGATAGTCGATGTAATAGGCGTGTTCCCACACATCGAGGGTGAGCAAGGGCACGAGGTCGTGGACCGCGGGGGTGTCGGCGTCGTGGAGCGAGGTGATTTTCAGCTTAGTCCCGTCGAGCACCAGCCAGCCCCAGCCGCTGGCGAAATGGTCGGCGCTTTCGCTGGCGAGCTTTTCGAGCATCGCGTCAGTCGAGCCGAAATCGCGCTCGATCATGGTCTTGAGCTCGCCCGAAATTTCGGTCGATCCGGCGGGCGCCAGGCATTGCCAGAAGAAGCTGTGGTTCCAGATCTGGGCGGCGTTGTTGAACAATTTTTTGTCGCCCTTGTCCTTGGCTTTCTTGATCACGTCGATCAGCGACGCGTCTTCAAGTCCCGCATCGGCAAGCATGCCATTGGTCTTGTCGACATAGGCCTTGTGATGCTTGCCGTGATGGAATTCGAGCGTTTCGGCCGACATGTGGGGCGCAAGCGCGTCCTTGGCATAGGGCAGGTCGGGAAGTTTGAAGGGCATGTTAGGCCTCGCGTGGCTGGAGTGAGTATCGCCGCATCAACGGTCGAAGCCCCGCGAGGCTCCGTCGGCCGATCGCAATTGCTTGCCCCTCGGTCGCAAGCATCCTAATCGAACCGCCAACGTAATGTCCGGGGGAAATCATGGGTAAGCTGCTTGAAAATCTGCACGTCGTCTTAGTGATCGGCCTGCTGCTGACGGTCGGGCTGATGCTCGGCTTCCACGACGAGACCTATTCGGTCGCGGTGACGTTTCGCTGGATGCACGTCTTCTTCGGCATCACCTGGATCGGCCTGCTCTATTATTTCAATTTCGTTCAGATCCCGACCATGCCGGCGATTCCGGCCGAACTGAAACCGGGCGTCAGCAAGTATATCGCGCCCAAGGCCTTGTTCTTCTTTCGCTGGGGTGCGGCGTTCACCGTCGTGACCGGGCTGATCCTGGCCTGGCTGCTGGGTTATGCGCATCAGGCGATGACCTTTCAGCCTGGTTTCCAGCTGATCGGTACCGGCATGTGGCTGGCAATCGTCATGGCCTTCAACGTGTGGTTCATCATCTGGCCCAACCAGAAACGTGCGCTGGGCTTGGTCGAAGCCGACGATGCATCGAAAGCAAAGTCCGCCCGTGCGGCGATGCTGACCAGCCGGATCAACACCATTCTGTCGATACCGATGCTCTACGCAATGGCCAGCTATCAGTCGCTGCCGGCGTAACCGCTAACGGTGCGTCGCCCTATCGGCGGCGCACCTGATAGCGTTTCAGATCATCCAGCGGCGCTTTCCAGCCTGGCGACAGCTCGACCGCCCGTCGCAGATCGGCATAAGCGGCGCGTATATTGCCGGCGCGTTCATGCGCAATCGACCGGCTGTAGAAGGCCAGGGCCGGTCGCGACGTGTCGAGTGCTATCGCCTTTTCAATCCACGGCAATGCGTCTGCCCCGCCACCTAGCTGGAGCCTGGCGATTGCCCGATTGAGCCATGCTTCCGCATTGTTGGCGTTGAACCGGAGTGCCGCGTCAAAGTCCCGACCGGCCGAACGATAATCCCGATTTCTGAGGTAAAGTGCACCGCGATTGTTGAACGTCGCGGCCCGATCCTGCGAATCCAGCCCCTCCTGATCGAGCGCCAGGTTGCAATGGTAGAAGCTGTTTCGATCGGCAGTCCGGGCAATCGCGGCTTCATAGCAATCACGGGCCGTACTGTTGCCGATGGAAACGGTGCCTGCCCACGCGGGCGACACGTTTGAAAGGGCGGCAACAGCCACGCCGGCGGCATATAAAGCAGACTTGTAGAAAAGAGTTTTCATCGAAACCTCCCTTCGTTGGGAGTCGGAACATAACAGATTTTCAGGGGCCGAGCATCATTCCGAATTGGCAGGTGCGGCATCGAGTAATTTGTGGCGCTTGAGCGCGTGGCGAAGCTGGTCGTAGCTTAGCCCGAGCGCCGCGGCGGTGGCGCGTTGATTGAAACGGCTCTTCGACAACGCTTCCTGCAGCAGGCTGCGCTCATAAGCGTTCACCGCGCCGCGCAGGTCGTTGACTTCGGTATGTGGCGGTTCCGCAGCTGGCGGAGGATCAGACGACGGCAACGGCGGTGCGCCGGGAACCCGCTCGGGCTGCCCGGAGGCCGAGTCGGCTGGTGCCCAGGGCGAGTGAAAAGGGTCAAACTGGACTGCGTCTATTTCGCGTTCCGGATCCTCGGCACGATACACCGCCCGCTCGACCGTGTTGCGAAGTTCGCGGACATTGCCGGGCCAAGGGTAATGTTCGAATTGATCTTTAATCGACTGGGAGAAGCCTGGCCAATTGGGCCATTCGAGCTCCACCGCCATGCGCCGCCCAAAATGCTCAGCAAGCAACGGAATGTCACCCTGACGCGCGCGCAGCGGCGGCAAGGTCACGACCTCGAAGCTCAGACGATCGAGCAAGTCGGCACGGAAGCGCCCCTCGTCGACCAGCCGCGGCAAATGCTCGTTCGTCGCGGCGACGATGCGCACGTCAACCTGAATGGGTCTCGAGGCGCCGATGCGGGTGATCTCGCCATATTCCACCGCGCGGAGCAATCGGTCCTGCGCCGGGGAGGACAAACTAGCGAGCTCATCGAGAAACAGGGTGCCGCCGTCGGCCTCCTCGAAGCGGCCGTGGCGGGTTTTGGCCGCGCCGGTGAAGCTGCCCGCCTCATGACCGAACAGTTCCGCCTCGATGAGGTTTTCGGGAAGCGCGGCGCAGTTCATCGTCACCAACGGGCCCGACCAGCGCGACGACAGGTGGTGGAGGCGCTCGGCGATCAGCTCCTTGCCGGTGCCGCGTTCACCGATCACCAGCACCGGGCGATTGAGGGGCGCGGCACGGCTCGCCCGCTCGACCGCGTCAAGGAATGCCAGACTTGACCCGACGAATTGATTTGCCCGCTCCATGTGCGAACAGTTGGTGTCTTATGCCATGCTTTGGCAAGGTTTTTCGGGCTAAAAAGCGCCAAAAAAATGTATTTTCGTTGGTGTTGCAACGATTTCCAGTTTTGGCACAAAGCTTGAATAGGAATATGCAACAGGCGCCACTGCACGGAGTGCTTCATGGGTATCTTTTCCCGCACGCGGGATATTTTCGCGGCCAATTTTACCGAATTGCTCGACCGCGCCGAAGATCCGGCGCGGATGATCCGGATGATCATCCTGGAAATGGAGGAAACGCTGGTCGAGGTTCGCGCTTCGGCCGCGCGGTCGATCGCCGACGGCAAGGAAATGCGCCGCGCCATCGCCCGGCTCGATGAATTATCATCGAGCTGGACTGAGAAGGCCGAACTGGCGCTGAGCAAGGATCGCGAGGACCTGGCCAAGGCCGCGCTGATGGAGCGGCAGAAGGCGACCGATATGGCGGACGGTCTGCGCGCCGAGATTGGTGCAATCGAAGAAACACTGAAAAGCTACGAAGCCGATATTGCCAAACTGCAGGGCAAGCTCCGGGAGGCGCGCAGCCGTCAGAATGCCATCGCCAACCGGATCGAAAGCGCCGTCACCCGGGCGAAGGCGCGCGAAGTATTGAACGGTGGGCGCACCGAAGACGCCTTTTCGCGCTTCGAAGTGCTTGAACGGCGCGCCGACTTCGCCGAAGGGCGCGCCGATGCGTTGGGCATGACAGGGCCGAAAAGCCTGGAAGAAGAAATCGCCGACCTGCGCGCAAGCGACAGCGTCGACGCCGAACTGGAAGCAATGAAGGCCGCGATGAAGGCCAGGGGGGTTTAAGTGGAAGAGGTTATCATCGTCCCGATCGTTATGGGGATATTGTTCGTTGCCCTGCCGTGGCTGATTTTTCATTACATCACCAAGTGGAAGACGGCCAAGGTGCTGACCGGCGCAGACGAGCAATTGCTCGACGATCTGCACGACGCGGCACGGCGGCTCGACGACCGTTTGTGTTCGATCGAGCGGATCATGACCGCCGAAAACCCCAACTGGCGGCAGAACTGCCTGCCCGGCGGGACCGGAACGGGAATTGGCCGCGAAAGCAGCCTGCTGCAGGACTTCGACAATCTCCAGAGCCGCACCGAGCGGCTGCTCGGCGAGAAGAGGAAGTAAAGACATGGTGCAGCCTGCCAGCCGTACGCGCTTCTATCGCAACAAGCGCGAAGGAAAGATCCTCGGCCTGTGCGCGGGGATCGCCGATTACACCGGGATCGACACCAATC
>JAZKHF010000286.1:0-7712 GCA_040385545.1 Pseudomonadota bacterium | reverse complement strand
TCGAGCGCCTCGACCGTGCGGCGAAGCTCGGTCAGGTCGGCGCCGATGCCGGTGTCGCTGTCGATCGCCTTGACCGGCCGGTCGAGGAAGCGGTTGGAGGCCCCCGCGGCTTCGGCGATCTCCTTGCGGCCCATCGCGGTCAGCTGATCGACCTTCTTGCCGAATTCGGGGCTGTTGGAGTCGAGCGCGGCGAGTTCGTCGACGAATTTGGCGACCTTGCCGTCGAGTTCGCTGGTCTCGTCTTTCTTCAGCGGAACAAGACCCGATGCCTCGTGGATCGACACCGCCTGAAGCGCCTCGGGCGGGTCGAGCTTGATCTTGGTGGCGGTGGCCGTTGGGGCAGTGGGCTCGAGGGCCATGATCTTATGTCTCCTGATACGTCACGTCGAAGGGTGAACGGGCACAAGCACCCGCGCAACAACTTTAGCTGTGTATTATAAGGATAATACGGCGATGGTTCAAGTCGGGACAGGATGTGGTTAGCGGCGGTTTAACCCTTGTCGAGAACGATTTGCATACCCTGTCCTGGCTAGATGAACGCTCAAGCACGACCCAATGGGCGAGGAAAGCATGCGCAATTTCATGACGAAAATCTGGCATGACAAGCGAGGCAATGCGATGATCATCGCAGCGGCGGCATTGCCACTGCTGATCGGATCGGCGGGTCTCGCGACGGATACCATTCAATGGGCGCTGTGGAAGCGCCAGTTGCAGCGGGCCGCCGATTCGGCGGCGATCGCGGGCGTATATGATCGTGTGGCGGCGAAGACGACGACCGGCACCTCGGCGGCGGTGGACAAGGATCTTGGCCTCAACAATCAGCTCGATTCGACCAAATTCCCGCTGAAGACGAAGCTGGTTACCTTTCCGGCCGACGTTGGTTCGCAGAAAAATCAGGTCAAGGTCGAACTAGCCGTGCAGCGCCCGTTGTCGTTCAGCTCGATGTTCATGGCCAATGCGCCAATGATCCGCACCAGCGCGACCGCCGCGACGGTTTCCAATCCCGGCGAGTTCTGCGTCCTCAGCCTGCAGAACAACAGCAAGACCGGCATCCAGGCAACCGGCAATGCGTCGATCACGATGGATTGCGGGATGATGACCAATTCGACATCGACCAATGCCGCAGCGGGTCAAGGCAGCTCGAGCGTCAGCGCCACTACGCTGGCGGCGGCTGGCGGCATCCAGCAGTCGACCAACTGGACCTTGTCTCAGGGCTATCAGCCTTACTCGCCGGCGCTGGAAGATCCGTATGCAAACCTCACCCCGGACAGCAGTGATTCTCACAGCGATTGCGCCGTCAACAAGGGGTCAATCACCGGCAGCAAAACTGGCCTAAATTACACTGCTGGTTGCTACAGCGGTATCGATATCAAATCGAACACGTCAGCCTCATTGGGGGCCGGCACCTATTTCATCAACGGCGGCTCGGTGAATATTCAGGGTACGCTTAATGCCAGTCCCACGGATGGTGTAACGATCATTTTGGGCAACACTAGTACCGCGTCAAACGCCACCATCGGTTCGTTCGACATGAACGCAGGCGCCGAACTCAACATCGAGGCGCCGACCACCGGCAAGTGGAAGGGCATGGCGATCTATCAGGATCGACGCGCTACCGACAGCGCGCCGACCGGGAACATCACCGCGAGCAGCCCGAACAAGATCAATGGCAATTCGACCAACAAAGTGCGCGGTGTCGTTTACTTCCCCAACCAGCAATTGACCTACAACGGCAATGGCACCGGGTCGGCGACCTGCACGCAATTCGTTGCCAAGCGTATCTATTGGTCCGGCAGCAGCGGGATCAACAATTTCACCAAGAATTGCGACATGTACGGCATCAGCGCAATCACGACGGGCCTCCGCGTCCGACTGGTCGCTTGAGATGGGCCGGCTTCTGAAACTGTGGCGGGAAGACCGCGGCGCAGCAATCATCGAACTTGCAATCGTTGCCCCGGTGATCGCGCTGATGACCGTCGGCGTGGTTGATCTGTCAAACGGCTTTAACACCAAGCTGAAGGTCGAACAGGCGGCGCACCGGTCGGTCGAGAAAGTCATGCAGACCACGGGGATCACCGATGTCGAAACGACCATCGCCAGCGAGGCGATCTGTCAATTCAACGGCACGGATGCGAATGGCGATTGCAAGACCGCGCCGTTGACCACGGCCAATGTCACGGTGACCCACTCGCTTTACTGCAACAATGGGGCCAACCCAGTGGCCGACGTCGATTGCCCAACCGGGCAGACAGAGTCGAAGTGGATCAAGGTCACTGTCTGGACCGAATATACGCCGCTGTTCCCGCTGAAGTTCAGCGGTATCGATGCGGGCGGCAAGTATCGCATCGAGGCGTCCGCCGGAATGAGGACCGAGTGATGAATCTCCTTCGGAAACTTCGCCGCGACGAACAGGGTGCGGCGGTCATCGAAATGGCGTTCGCCCTGCCGGTGTTGATCGTGATGATGTGGATGATCGTCCAGCTCGGCCTGGTGTTCCGCGCCATGTCGGGGATTCAGCACGGCCTGGGCGAGGGCGCCCGGACGGCCACTGTTTATTCGAGCAAGACGACCGCCCAGCGCCAGACCGAAATCAAGGACAAGATTACCGACGCGGTCTACGGTATCGGACCGGGCAGCTTCAAGATCGAAGATCCGGTTCCCGGCGTCAAGGACGGGGCCAACTATCTCGACCTACAGGTCAGCTACACTCAGCCGACCGACCTGCTGTTGTTTCCGGGGCCGACGATCGCCGTAACCCGGTCCAAGCGGGTCTGGATCTCGCTCTAGGCGGAAGCGCCGGACTTTGCGGCAAAAAAGGCGCTGACCGCTTGCTTGACCTCGTCGGACGCTAGTCTCTCGCCGAAGTGGCCATTCTCGAGCTCTATACGCTCCATTAGGGTGTCCGTATCTTCGCGGCGCAGCAGCGCTTGCGTCAGGCGCAGGGCTTCTGGTGGCTTGGCGAGCAAAGCGGCGACGGTGCTGGCAAGCGCGGCCGCGATGCCGCCGGCCGGCACGACATGGCTGGCTAGTCCGATGGAAGCCGCAGCCTCGGCCCCGAACGGTTCGCCGAGCAGCAAATAACGCGCCGCAGCGCGTCGCCCGGCAAGGCGCGGTAGCAGCAATGAGCTCGCAGCTTCCGGCACCAGCCCGAGATCGACGAACGGCATCACGAAACGGCTGCCTTCCTCGGCTAGCACCAGATCGCAATGGAACAGCATCGTGGTTCCGATACCGACCGCATTGCCATGGACCGCGGCGACGATCGGCACCTGGTTACGGGTAAGCGCGCGAAGGAAGCGCCAGACGGGAATGTCGGTCGTGCCGGGGGCGGGCATCTCCTTCAGGAAATCGTAGAGATCGTTGCCGGCGGTGAAGTCGTCGCCTTCGCCCTCGATGGTGATGACCCGGATCGCCGGATCGGTCGCAGCGCCCTCGATTGCGTCGGCCAGCGCAGCATACATGGCGACGGTGATCGCATTGCGCTGGCGCGGGCGCGACAGGATGAGCGCCAACTGGCCGGTATGGCGGCGATCGACGGTGACGGTCATCATATTTCTCCCGAATTTCCCCGAATCGGGTGACCTTGATGGGCGCAACCGCTATCGGGACGCAAATCCCTCGCAAACCGTAAGGTGCATTCGCCATGAAATTCTTTGCCGACACCGCCGAGATCAAGGATATCCGCGAACTGGCCGAGGCCGGGCTGCTCGACGGGGTGACCACCAATCCTTCGCTGATCAAGAAATCGGGGCGCGATTTCGTTGAAGTGGTGACCGAAATCGCAGGCGTCGTGGCTGGGCCGGTGTCAGCCGAAGTGGTCGCGCTGGAGCACCAGGCGATGATGAAGGAAGCCGAGACGCTCCGGAAGATCGCCGACAATATCGTCATCAAGGTGCCGCTTACCCCCGATGGCCTCAAGACCTGTAAGGCGCTGACCAGCGAGGGGACGATGGTCAATGTGACCTTGTGCTTTTCCGCCAACCAGGCCTTGCTCGCGGCCAAGGCAGGCGCGAGCTTCATCTCGCCGTTCGTCGGGCGACTCGACGATATCGGCCAGCCCGGGATGGAGCTGATCGCCGACATCCGGCTGATCTACGACAATTACGATTTCGCGACCGAGATTTTGGTCGCGAGCGTGCGCAATTCGATTCACATCCTCGACGCCGCCAAACTCGGCGCCGACGTCATGACTGCCCCGCCGGCGGTGATCTGGCAGATGTTCAAGCATCCCCTGACCGACGCCGGTCTGGCGGCGTTCCTGAAGGACTGGGAAAGCACGGGGCAGAAGATCGCGTAGCGACCGTCCGGGGGTCGGTCGTGAAAGCGATCTCGGCTTATGGTCAGTCGTGCTAGCCGGTTGTTAACGCTCGACTCCTAGGGTGCGGGCATGGGCAAGGTGATTCAGTTCGAAGAAGGCGCGGTGGCGCGGTTGCGCGACCGGCTGGGGGCGGCGGAAACCGCGCGGGCCGACCTGCTGGCCTTTGCGCGTGGACATTCCGGGGCGGTGGCGTCGATCCATCGCGCGGTGCTTGCGGGGCTAGAGGCAAACAGTCTCGACGAATTACTCACGGTTGTAACCTACGACTGGCCCGAAATTCTCGGACTGGACTCGGTGGCGGTGGCGCTAGTCGTCGGAAATCAGGCCTTTCGCGCCGATCGTCGCGGGGTAAGCGTCATCGCTCGACCGATCGTCAATCGGGCAATTCAGTCGCTCGGCGCGGTCGAACTGCGCAATGTCGAACGCGGGCACCCTTTGTTTGGGGATTCGGTCGGCGACGTCCGATCGGAAGCCCTGATCCGGATCGATTCTCCATCGCCGCTGCCCTACGGATTATTGTTGCTCGGCCAGCAGGGCGAGCAGGCTCTCGATACGCCGCACGGTGCCGATCTATTGCTGTTTCTCGGGAGCAGTCTGGCGGCTATGATCCGCCGGTGGACAATGAGCGAGCCGACTTAGCGGAACATCCGGCGCGGGCCTTGGCCGCGCGGTGGAATTCGTTTCTGGCGCATGACCGGCGTCGCTCGCCGCATACCGTCCGCGCCTATGTCGCCACGGCACATCGGTTCATCGACTTCCTGGGATCGTATCGCGGCGAGGAAATCGGGCGGTTCGGCTTACTCAACGTTGCGGCGGCGGATTTGCGGGCCTTTCTTGCGGAGCGGCGTGGCAGCGGCCTGGGTCCAAGCAGCGCGGCCCGAGAAATGTCCGCAGTGCGAGCGTTTCTGACCTTCGCCGCGGATGATGCCGGCAATGTGGCACAATTGCCCCGCACCCGCGCTCCGAAGCGTCCGCGCACTCTCCCGCGCCCGGCAAGCCCGGCCGATGCGATGGCGCTTGCGGAAGAAGCGGGAGCGGTCGCGAGCGACTGGGTCGGCGCACGCGACATGGCGATCCTGTTATTGCTTTACGGGTCGGGCTTGCGGGTGGCGGAGGCGATGGCGCTGACCGCCAATGTGTTGCCGGTCGGGCGGACGTTGCGGGTGATCGGCAAGCGTAACAAGACTCGGGTGGTGCCAATAGTCGAGGCGGTGCGGCAGGCAATCGCGACCTACGTACTGGAATGTCCGTGGCCGCTGGTGGGGCCGACGCCGCTGTTCGTCGGGGTGCGCGGCGGGCCGCTCAATGCCGATCTGGTGCGGCGTGCGGTTCGCGGGGCGCGGCATCGTTTGGGGCTGCCCGACAGCCTGACCCCGCACGCGTTGAGGCATAGTTTCGCGACCC
This sequence comes from Pseudomonadota bacterium, assembly GCA_040385545.1. Lineage (GTDB taxonomy): Bacteria > Pseudomonadota > Alphaproteobacteria > Sphingomonadales > Sphingomonadaceae > Sphingomicrobium. The sequence continues at coordinate 1,990 of JAZKHF010000286.1, read as the reverse complement.
ACCTGCTGGCGGGTGGCGCGGATTTACGGTCGCTGCAGGAATTGCTCGGACATGCCAGCCTGTCGTCGACCCAAATTTATACGGAGGTCGACGCGGCGCAATTGCTCGACGTTTACCGCAACGCACACCCGCGCGCCTGATCAATCGCGAATGACCACGCCGGTTGCGGGATCGATGTTGCGGTGGGTCCACAGACGGTGGACGTAACCGACCGCGAAAATGATCAGGATGGCGTTGGATGCCGGGCCGAGGTACCGATCGATCTCCGTGTAATTTTCACCCAACTGATAGCCCGCCCCGGCAAGCAAGGCGGTCCAGCCGGCGGTGCCCAATGTCGAGGCCAGGAAGAAAGTGGCGAATCGCATCTTGAGCAGGCCGGCGGGGACCGAGACCAGGCTTCGGACGGTGGGCAGCATCCGGCCGAGGAAGACGAAGAAGGCGCCATTCTTGCGAAACCAATGTTCGGCGCGTTCGAGTTCGGGCCAGGTGATGGTTAGCCAGCGACCCCAGCGGAACACGATTGGCTTGAGGCGCACGATGCCGAGCGCTCGAGCGGCGAGATACCAGACAATATTTCCGAGCATCGCACCCGCGGTGCCGCTGGCGACGACCAGGCCGTAGTCGAGCTTCCCCTGCCCAGCCGCGACGCCGGCAATCGACATGATCACTTCTGACGGGATCGGCGGGAATACGGTTTCCAGGAACATCAGGAAGGCGATGCCGAGATAGCCCGATTGTTCGATCAGGCGGATAATCCAGTCGCTCATCGGGCGCGCTTTGCCAGGCGGGCTTCGATCGCGGCCCAGATCAGCGATGGCGTGTCGGTGCCATTGAAGCGATCGACCGCGACGATGCCAGTCGGGGAGGTGACGTTGATCTCGGTCAGCCACTCGCCGCCGATCACGTCGATGCCGACGAAGATCAGGCCCCGCCGTTTGAGTTCGGGCTTGAGCGCGGCGCAGATCTCCCGCTCGCGGGCGGTCAGTTCGGTCTTGGAGGCTACTCCGCCGACTGCGAGGTTGGAGCGAATCTCGCCCTCGCCCGGGATTCGGTTGACCGCTCCCGCGACCTCGCCGTCGACCAGGATGATGCGCTTGTCCCCCTCCGTCACCGACGGCACGAACGCCTGGATCATATGCGGCTCGCGCCAGGCGGTATTGAACATTTCGAACAGGGCCGAAAGATTGGCACCGTCGGAATCGATCTTGAAGACGGCCTTTCCGCCATTGCCGTGGAGTGGCTTGACCACCATCGCGCCGTGTTTGGCGAGGAACTCGCGCGCCACGCCGAGCGAGCGGGTGATGGTGGTCGGCGGCATGAATTGAGCGAAATCGAGCACCCACACTTTTTCGGGCGCATTGCGGACGCTGGCGGGATCGTTGACCACCAACGTCTCGTCCGCGATCCGCTCGAGCAAATGAGTGGCGGTGATGTAGCCGACGTCGAACGGCGGATCCTGGCGCATCAGCACGACATCGACTTCGCGGCCGAGATCGACAATGACCGGATCGTCGGCAGTGTAGTGGTCGCCTGCTACCGACTGCACCGTCACCGGTCGCGCCATGGTCCACAGGCGGCCGTCGATCCAGCTCAAATCCTCGGCCGCATAATGCAGCAGTTTATGCCCTCGCGCTTGCGCGCCGAGCATCAAAGCGAAGGTCGAATCCCCGTCGATATTGATCGATTCCAGCGGGTCCATCTGGACGGCAACGTTGAGTGTCATGGGTTGAGGCGCGTAAAGCGGGCGCAGCGCTTTGTCACCCTTGCCAGACGTCGGCCAGGTGAAGCGGCAGGCGGCGCGGGACGATGAAGATTGCATCGATGCGGATGTCATCACCGGGTCGGGCAAAGCGCGGCGCCAGCTGTTCGGCGGCAGCGGCGACGCGGCGCAATCGGTACCGGTCGAGCGAAATCCCTGCGGCGTCGGCGGTGGCACGCTGCTTCACTTCAACGAAGGCGATCATGGAGCCCCGCCGCGCGACGAGGTCGA
>JAZKHF010000285.1:0-10337 GCA_040385545.1 Pseudomonadota bacterium | reverse complement strand
CCCGTGTCTACGCCAAGGCGCGGCCCAGCTATCACCCGGTAACGGTGCGCGATCTCGACAAGTTAATGCCGCCGAAAGCGCCTTAATTTTATTGCTGAATGGACCCGGCTTTAACGCGGCATAAACGCTCTTCGTCTAATCCATCCATTCCAGTAATTGAGTGGATAGCGGATGTACGAGGCACCCGACCGGTATAAGCGTATGGTTTCGGCTCGTCTCCCGGGTGGGGAATCGCTTGCGTTGACCAGCCCCAACGCGCCGGACAATGCGTCGCCCCTGCGCGATGCCCAGCTGATTGCGCGCGCGCAGCTTGCCCCGTTCTTCGCCATCGCCAACGTCATCGCCGCTTTGCTGATGGCCGGCACGCTCATGGCGCACATCGATTCGCCGACGTTGCTCGCCTGGGTCGGCACCGTGGCACTGGTCAATTTCGTCGCGATGCAATTGTCGCGCAATCAGGCGATTACCCATGTCGGTCGATCCGGCCGTCAGGTGCCACAGGCGTTCCTGGTCGGCGAAGTGGTCGTCCGCGCTCTGGTCTGGCTCAGCCTGCCGCTTTACTATTTTCCGTCGCTCAATCCCGCCAGCCAGCTGGTTACAGCAAGCCTGGTATCGGGGCTGGGGATCGCGGCGCTGGGGCTGGTCATGGTGCCGGCCTGCGTCACCGCATGGATGGCGAGCTTCACGATCGGTCTTTGCTATTTGCTGTTTACCGCCAACGCGACCCTGCCCTTCCTGAACAAGTTGCAGACCCTGTTCACGCTCGGGGTGGCGGTGGTCGGCATCTTTTCCGTCGCGCGCTGGGCGTTCCGGCAACTTGAAACCAATGCCGACATGGGATCGGCCAGCGAGAGTGCGTCGCTGCTGCTGCAGGAATATGAGCAACGCGGCGTGGGCTGGCTGTGGCAGGTTGATGCCGAAAATCGCGTGACCTACATTTCGTCGCGAATGACCGCCCTGCTCGGCCGCCCGGCAAGCGCCCTGGTCGGTCATTCCCTGCCGTCATTGCTCGGTGGCCACGCCGAACTCGGCAAGATTCTGCTCGAACGCCAGCCGTTCAACCAGCTTGAGATGGAGCTCAAGACCGCGCGCGGCCAGCGCTGGATTTCGATCGCCGGCGACCCGATCATCGATACCGCCGGCCGGTTCGAAGGCTTCCGCGGGGTTGGCAGCGACATTACCGAAATCCGCCACACGCAGGAGCGCCTGACCCACCTCGCCAACATGGACGTGCTGTCCGGCCTGCCCAACCGCGGGCGGGTCCGCCAATTGCTTGGCGACGCCTTGCGCGCCGCGACCGCCGGCAGCGTGCCCTGCGCAATCATGTTCCTCGACCTCGACGGCTTCAAGCCGGTCAACGACACCTTTGGACATCCAAAGGGCGACGCGGTGCTTCAGGCCGTTGCCAAAAGGCTATGCGAACAGGTCGGTGACCAGGGCCATGTCGGTCGCATGGGCGGCGACGAATTCGCCATCGTGCTGAACGACGCGCAAAGCCGCAAAGCGGTCGAAATGCTGGCCGATGCCATCATCCGCTCGGTCGCCGAACCCTATATGATCGACCAGACCGAAATCCGTATCGGCGTGTCGATCGGCTGTGCCTTCGGGCCGATCGACGGCGCCACGGTCGACGATCTCATCCTCAAGGCCGATCTCGCGCTCTATCAAGCCAAGGATGCCGGCCGCGGAGTCGCCAAATATTTCTCCGCCGCACTGCAGTTCGAGCAGGACGATCGGATCCGGTTGGAGAATGACCTTCGCCAGGCGATTGTCGCCGGCCAGTTCCACCTCATGTTCCAGCCGTTGGTCAGCGCGCGCACCCAGTCCCTGGTCGGCTTCGAAGCATTGATCCGCTGGAACCACCCGCAGCGCGGGTTCGTCCCGCCGCCGGTGTTCATCCCGGTGGCCGAGGAAGCCGGCCTGATGGGCGCGATCGGCGAATGGGTGATCGACGAGGCCTGCCGCGCGGTCGCCACCTGGCCCGAACCGATCACCATGGCGATCAACATCAGCCCCAAGCAGATCATCCTGCCGTCGCTGCCCAATTATGTCAGCCAAGCGCTTGCCCGCTACAAATTGCCGGGCAACAGGATCGAACTGGAAGTGACCGAGGGCGTATTCCTGGGCGACGAGAATGCAACGCTCGACGTGCTCAAGCGCCTGCGCGCGCTCGGCGTCGGGATCGCGCTCGACGATTTCGGAACCGGCTATTCCTCGATCGGCTATCTGAACAAGGCGGTATTTCACAAATTGAAGATCGACGGCAGCTTCGTCCGTGCCGCCGGCACCCGGCCGGAGAATGTCGCGATCATCCAGTCGATCGTCCAACTGGCCAAGAGCTTCCGCATGAACGTCACCGCCGAAGGGGTCGAGACGGCGGAAGACTTCGAGCGGATGCGCGACCTCGGGGTCGACACGATTCAGGGCTATCTGTTCGGCAAGCCCCTGTCCTACGACCGCGCCAACCAGATGGTGGTCGGCATGGGCACCCGCAAGAAAGCCGGCTGAGCCGCTTCGTTCACTTGCGTGCCGCGATGAACTCCTTCGCGCGGTCATATTCGAACGTCGTGACTCGGCCATCGCGGTTGCCGTCGGCGAGCTCCTTGAACGCCGCCAACGCAGGCTGCGCTTCATACAAAGTCAGCCAGCCATCATGATTGGTGTCATATCCACGAAGCGCCCACGCCTTCAGCGTCGCGTCGCGATCGAACAGGGCATTGGCTTGATCGTTGATTGGCGCGCTCGCCGAAGTGGCCGCCGAAGGGCTCGCCGCGATGGCGGCCTGCGCGGCCAGTCCGAACATCCAAGAAATCATCGTGGCCTTCCTGTTCGTCCACTCTGGGATCAACCTTGCCACCACCAACGCTCTAACGGCTGCTTATTTCCCGTGGCGACTGGCTAACCCAACGCTTCGCGCACGGCGGCATCGAGGGCGTCCGGGCGGAACGGCTTGGCGAGCATCTGCGCGTGCGGCGCGGCACGGCGGATCGCCTCGCTCTCGCTGTAGCCGGAGACGAACAGGATCGGCTGCCCCGGCACGAGTGTGAGGATCCGCGCCGCCACGTCGCCGCCCGACAGTCCGGGCATTGCATAATCCAGGATCACGAGATCGGGTCGCTTCTCGGCGAAGGCCGACAAGCCCACTTCACCGTCATTCGCCTCACTGACCTGATAGCCGTAATCGCCGAGGCTCGCGACGATGAAGTCGCGGACATCGGAATCGTCGTCGATCACCAGGATGGATGCGCTCCGGGGGCGCGGCTCGTGGGCTGTCGCGGTCACCCGTTCGGCCTCCACTTCGCCCTCCGCGCGCCTGAAATATAGTTTGACGGTGGTGCCCTCACCCGGCGTGCTCTCGATCCGCGCGGTTCCGCCGGACTGGCGTGCGACACCATAGACCATCGACAGGCCCAGGCCGGTGCCCTTGCCGACTTCCTTGGTCGTGAAAAACGGCTCGAACGCACGCGCCACGACATCGGGCGGCATGCCGATGCCGGTATCGTTGACGCACAGCTCGATATAGTCGCCATCGTCCAATTCGGGGTCACCGCCGATCCTGACCAGACTGGTCGCGAATGTCAGTTCGCCGCCATCGGGCATGGCATCGCGTGCATTGATCGCCAGGTTGAGCACGGCAAGCTCCAGCTGCGTCGGGTCGGCCATTACTGGGAACAGCGCCTCGTCGAGATCGAACTTCTTGACGATCCCTGGCCCCAGCACGTTGCGCAGTAGCGGCCGCATTTCCTCGATCAATGGTGCAACGTGGGTCGGCTTTACTTCCAGCCGCTGGACCCGGCTGAAGGCCAGCAATTGCGCGGTCAGCCGCGCCCCGCGCTCGGCCGCGGTCAGGGCATTGTCGGCATAGCGTTTCAGCCGGTCGTCGCTCACTTGCCGGGCGATCATGTCCAATCCGCCGACCACGACCGTCAGCAGATTGTTGAAGTCATGCGCAATCCCGCCGGTCAATTGCCCGAGCGCCTCCATCTTCTGGCTCTGGCGAAGCTGTTCCTGCGCGCTTTTCAGATCGGTTATGTCGCGCGCTTCGAACAGCAGATAGGCGATTGCCCCGCTCTCGTCTCGAACCGGCTGCATCGAAACATCCAGGTAAGCCGTCGGGACGCCCTCCCGCTCCATCTTGACCTGTTCGTTGAAGAGCTCCCCGTCCGCCGCGACGACAATCGCCCGCTGCATCAGCGGAATATGCTCGGGGTAGGCCTGCATGGTCGGCGATTCCCACAGCTTCTTGCCGACCGCCTTGCCCGGATCGGGATCGCGCCACGACGCCGATTTGCGATTGAGTTCCAATATTGTCCCATCGGGCTTCAGGAGGACCAGAACTTCCAGCACCGTGTCGAAGATTGCCCGGAAGCGCATCTCGCTAAGCTGCAACTCGGCCGTCCGCTCCGCCACCAGTCGCCTGAGTTCGAGCTCGCTTTTCTTGGCCAGGGTGATGTCCGTCGCGACGCCGATGTAACCGATCAGTTCTCCGCCCGGCCCGAACCTGGGCTGCGACACCGCTCGCATCCAGCGCCACTCGCCGGGACGCACTTCGAACCGCGCCTCGATCGCGAACGACCCGCCGCTCGCCTCCCCCTGCAACGTATCGGCGATCATCGCCGCCTTGTCGTCCGGATGGACCCGTTTGCTCCACTGGATCCGCCGCGCTTCCTCCGCCGGCACGCCCATCAGGTCGACATAGGCCTGGTTGACGAAGTCGCGCGTCCGGTCGAGCCGGGTGACCCACATCGGCACCGGTGCCGAATCCGCGATCCGCCGGAACCGCGCCTCGCTTTCGCGGAGTGCGCGCTCGGCAACCCGTTGTTCGGTCACGTCGGTGATCAGAAGAATCAGACCGTTGACAGACCCGTCCGGCGCGAACTGGGGCAGATATTCCGACTGGATCGCGAGCATGCCCCGCGTCGGATGCTCGTAATCGGCGGCAAACCACGTCCGCTCCCCGGCCAGTGCGGCGTCGAGCATCGGTCGCCGGACGGCCATCACTTCCGGCGAGAGCACCTCATCCATCGTGCGGCCCAGCATCTCCCCGCGCGGAAGCTCGATCAGGTCGGCCAGCGCCTGGTTGACAAAGCGATAGCGAAGCTCGGTATCGACGAACGCCAGCGCCATCGGCAGCGCATCGGCAATGCCAAGCATCTGCGCAAAGTCGAAACTCGGCGCCGCCGTGTCGCCTTGCCCCTCCATGTTCCCCTTGCGCACCATGCCCGCGAACCTGCCCCTTCCGCACTACCGACACAACAACCAAGCGCCGTCATTGCCGTTCCGTAATCCACCACCCATCTTCAATCGCAACCGATCGACAGGAGCCTGCATTGCCCGACCCCTACACGCCGCCCGACGTCTGGACCTGGACCAAGCCCAGCGGCGGCCAGTTCGCCAACATCAACCGCCCGATCGCCGGCTCCACCCATGACGCCGACCTCCCCGTCGGCACCCATCCGCTCCAGCTTTACAGCCTCGGCACGCCCAACGGGGTGAAGGTCACCATCCTGCTCGAGGAGTTGCTTGGCCTCGGCCATGCCGGCGCGGAATATGACGCGTGGGCGATCGACATCGGCAAGGGCGAACAGTTCGGATCGGGCTTCGTCGCGCTCAACCCCAACAGCAAGATCCCGGCCCTGCTCGACCGCACCGACCCCGACCGTCCGCAGCGCGTGTTCGAAAGCGGCGCCATCCTGCTCTACCTGGCCGAGAAGTTCGGCGCCTTCCTGCCGACCGACCCCGCCGCGCGCACCGCGGCGCTCAGCTGGCTGATGTGGCAGATGGGCAGCGCCCCCTTCCTCGGCGGCGGCTTCGGCCATTTCTATTCCTACGCCCCGACCAAGCAGGAATATCCCATCGACCGCTACGCGATGGAGGTGAAGCGCCAATATGACGTGCTCGACCGCCACCTCGCCAGCCACGAATATATGGCCGGTGCCGATTACAGCATTGCCGATATCGCCATCTGGCCCTGGTACGGCGCGGTCGCGCGTGGCGAGGCCTATGACGGCGCGGCCAAATTCCTCGCCACCGACGAATACACCCACGTCCATCGCTGGATCGCCCAGGTCGCCGCGCGGCCGGCGGTCCAGCGCGGCCGCCGCGTCAATCGAAAACCCACCGAGAAGGATCCCGACTTCGTGCGCGAGCGCCACAGTGCATCGGACCTGGACTGACTCGGCTTAGGTTGACTAAGTTTCCCCACTTCGGCGGCTTTTTGGGCCTGTTTTGTAACCTTAAGCACGTCCTGAGCGAAGTCGAAGGGGCTCTCCCGTGCCGTGCCGCGCGACGTCGAAGGGCTTGTCTTTAGCCGATCGAAGAGAAGTCGCGGACCGAACCGCCAAAGCGGCCGAATCGCGGTCGCCAGCCAAGCAGGCGAAATCCTATTTTGAAAGCCCCCCTCCACGATTTTCCAGGGAAGATTTCTCACCGGGTCGCCCGCAACCCCCGCACCGCGCTCCACAGCAACGCCCGCGAATAGAGATGGTGGAACGGCATCAGGGCGCGGAATGCGAACGGAACACGCCCGCCGCGCGAAGCGGCGATCGCGGTCCCGAAGTACACCCGCGTTCCCTCCTCCCGACCATCCTGAGCCAGTCGAAGGACCATGAACCACAACCGGGTCCGCCCCTGATAATCGCACATCACCAGCTGATCATCGCTCCGCGCCTCGAACGTCCAGGCGGCGAACCGAGCGGTGGCGCATCCCTTGGTCCCCGGCACATCGAACGGCGCCTCCCCAACCGCCACCGCTCTGGCCTCCGCATCCGTCGACGGCATGCCCAGCACCACCGCGAGAATCCAGCGCTCGAGACGGAACAGGGGTGAGGTGTAAAAGGCAAAGACGAAGGCGGCGAGACTGACCCCCTCCCGCTTGTCCCGAGCGCGTCGAGGGATGATGGCGGCATAGCAATCGGCATGGCCCCCGGTGGCGGCATAATGCGCGTGAAGGGCGTTGTCGGGGATGGGGTGGCGGGGCATTGGCTTGGTCTTGAAGGGGTTCTCGAGGGATGTCGCCTTGATCCATAGCTGGTGCGAAGCGTTACATTGTGATGACTGACACGAGAACTCCAAACCAACGCTCGCGGATCATGAAGGCCGTAGGCACGAAGGACACCGGTCCGGAACTGGCGCTTCGCAAGCTAATCCATCGCGCCGGCTACCGGTATCGCTTACATGAGAAGAAGCTTCCCGGCCGTCCAGACCTTGTTTTCCCGGGTCGTCACAAGGCAATTTTCGTTCATGGTTGCTTCTGGCACGGGCATGGTTGTTCGAAGGGCAAAGCCCCGAAATCGAAACTAGAATATTGGGGTCCAAAATTGGTGGCGAACAAGGCCCGAGATGCCCGGAACATCGCTGAGCTACGTCAATTAGGATGGGGTACGCTAGTTATATGGCAGTGTGAATTGACCGATCCGGTTGCGACCTTGCAACGGGCTGAAAAATTCCTTCAAAGTGGATGAAGAATCCGATCGACATCGACATGAATTAATGTTACCGGACTTGTGTACAAAAGAGGAACAGCCCCATGACCCCCCGCCCCATTGGAATAGATTTGTTCGCAGGGGCTGGGGGAATGAGCCTAGGGTTTGAGCAAGCTGGTTTCGACATTGTGGCAGCCGTTGAGATCGACCCGGTGCATTGCGCCACTCACGAATTCAATTTTCCCCATTGCGCCACGCTGCCGAAGTCCGTGGTTGGGCTGACGGGCGCGGAGATCCGCATGGCAGCGGGAATCGGAACCCGCCGGGTCGACGTTGTTTTCGGGGGTGCTCCTTGCCAAGGCTTCTCCATGATCGGCCAGAGAGCCATAGACGATCCGCGCAACTCACTTGTGCGCGATTTTCTGCGGATTGTTGGTGAGTTGGATGCATCGTATTTCGTATTTGAGAACGTCAAAGGACTTACGCTCGGGCAGCATCGCAAATTCCTCGACGAGTTCGAAGAATTGGCGCGCTCGTTAGGTTATTTCATTCGAAAGCCCTGGCAAGTGCTCGACGCTGCTAACTACGGCGTTCCTCAACACCGCGAACGCTTGTTCCTTTACGGCGCCAAACTTGAGCGGACCTTACCTTCATATCCTGAAAAGGCTACGCGCGCCGCAGATGGCCGTGGGAAAGCATCCGTCGCGCTGCCGCTCGGCCCGACCGCTTCAGATGCATTGGGCGATCTTCCAGATGCGGATCGCTATTCTGAATTGCTTGAAACGGATGAAGTCCGGAAAGTCGAATTAGGCGCTCCCAGCGAGTACGCTAAGGGGCTTCGGTGTCTGACGAACGACGCATGGCACTTTGGTTACGTACGCGCTTGGAATCCAGCAATGCTCACTTCCAGCACCCGAACTGGACACACCGAAATTTCCAAGCGGCGATTTAGGGAAACCCAAGGCGGATCGACCGAGCCAATCTCGCGCTTCTACAAATTGAATCGTAACGGCCTTAGCAATACCTTGCGTGCCGGGACGGATGGCGCGCGAGGCGCATTCACCAGTCCCCGCCCAATTCACTACGAACATGATCGTTGCGTCACTGTTCGCGAAATGGCCCGCCTTCATGGTTATCCTGACTGGTTTCGGTTCAATGAAACCAAGTGGCACGGGGCTAGGCAGATTGGTAATTCGGTCCCGCCACCGTTAGCGCGCGCAGTTGGATCTAAGGTCATTGAGGCAATCGGCTTCGTTCCGTTACGCCCAGACGTGTCCGTCGATCTCGGAAGCGAAGCACTACTCCGAATGAATTTGTCGACTGCATCAGACTTTTTCGGTGTGCAAGCGATGCCGTCCAAGCGCGATCGTAAGAGCGGTGCAAGGAAGCGCAAGCAGCAGGACATTGAAGCTCAACGGTTGGCGCAAGCCCATGGCTAAAGCAGTCAAGCCAAAGGTAGCAAAGCCAAAGACTGCCTATCGAGCAATAATATCGTATATTTTTAAGCAAAACTTCCGAAGGGGGCTAACTGAATTCGAATTTCATCGCGACGATATTGACGAAGCTGTAAAGTCGACTGGCGTAAAAAAGCCAAAAAACTCTGGCGATGTAATTTACGCTTTTCGTCACCGTGCAAATCTGCCCGACGAGATTCTCGCAACGCAACCGAAAGGGAAGTTTTGGCTCATTTTGGGTGCCGGCGACGCGAAATATCGGTTCAGACTGAGTAAGCTTTCACATCTTGTTCCGACGCCCGGGTTGATGGTTAGGAAAGTGCCAGACGCCACGCCAGGGATAATCAATCAGCATGCACTTACCCAAGAGCAGGCGCTACTTGCCAAGGTTCGATACAACAGGCTTATCGATATATTTTTAGGCATTACTGCCTACAGTTTACAAAATCATCTCAGAACTAAAATAACAAATTATGGCCAGATCGAAATTGATGAGCTGTACATTGGAATAAATTCCAATGCTGCACAGTTTATTGTGCCTGTTCAAGCTAAAGGTGGTAGCGATAAGCTCGGCGTGATTCAGACGATTCAGGATATAACGTTTTGCCGACAAGGAAATAGTTCAGGAAATAAGTACGAAAATCTTAAGCCAAGAGCTGTTTCGACTCAATTCATGGCTGACAATGTTATCGCAATGTTTGAGTTGGATTTTGACGGCAACGATGTCTCGATTGTTCAAGAGAAGCACTACCAGCTCGTAGAAGCTAACGAAATCGAGGCCAACGACCTAGATCGCTATTTAGCGGAGAATTGATGGGTAAAGGTCGACCGCTCATCCCTCATCTTTAACGCCGCAATAAACGCCTCCTGCGGTATGCTCACCGAGCCATGCGCGTCTTGGCCTTCCCATGTCGGCTTCGCTTGGTCCCTCGGACTGGCTTCCAGGCGCCAATCTGCTTGTCCAGCGGCTAGTTATCGTCGCCCATCTTAAGCGCAGCAATAAACGCCTCCTGCGGAATCGACACGCTCCCATACTCCCGCATCTTCGCCTTCCCCTTCTTCTGCTTGTCGAGCAGCTTCCGTTTCCGGCTCGCATCCCCGCCATAGCATTTCGCCGTCACGTCCTTTCGCATCGCGCTGATCGTTTCGCGGGCGATGACTTTGCCGCCGATCGCGGCCTGGATGGGGATCTTGAACAGGTGGCGGGGGATCAGTTCCTTTAGCCGCTCGACCATACCGCGGCCGCGTTGTTCGGCGGTGCCGCGGTGGACGATCATGCTGAGCGCGTCGACCGGCTCCTCGTTGACCAATATGCTCATCTTGACCAGGTCGCCCTCGCGGGTGCCGATCTGGTGATAGTCGAAGCTGGCATAGCCTTTCGACATGCTCTTCAGGCGATCGTAAAAGTCGAACACCACTTCGTTGAGCGGAAGCTCGTAGGTGATCTGCGCGCGGCCGC
>JAZKHF010000284.1:0-3757 GCA_040385545.1 Pseudomonadota bacterium | reverse complement strand
CGGTGTTCGACGGGGTTTATAACCGGCTCGATGATCCTGCCGGTCTGGAGGCGCAAGCGCGCGAGGGGAGGGCCTTTGGATTCGACGGCAAGTCGTTGATCCATCCCGACCAGATCGCCGCTACCCGTGCAGCTTTTGCCCCAACCGAGGCCGAGATCGCCCGTGCCGAACGTCTGGTGTCGGCGGCGAAGGGAGGGGCCGAACGCTTCGAGGGCGCGATGATCGAAGAGATGCATGTCGAAGCCGCGCGGCGGTTGCTGGCGCGGCGATGAGATCGCTGCCGATTGCAGCGACGCTCCTGCTCGCCGCCTGCGCCACGATTCCGCCCTTGGCCGTAGCTCCGGCAATCGTCGACAGCGATCTCCAACCGGTTGTCGCAATGCTCGCCAGCGACGCGTTGGAAGGACGCATGGCCGGCACCGCGGGCGAAGCAAAAACCATCGCCTTCATCGCCGAGCGCTTCCGGGCGGCCGGACTGGAGAGCGGATCGCGCGGGGCAAAGCCCTACCTCGATCCGTTTACTGTCGCTGCCATGCCAATTCCAACTACGATGATTGTTAGCGCTCTAGGTGTATCGACTGTGCCCGCCGAATCTAGTGAATCACCTCAAGGCGAGTTCAACGCCAGGCGCGCCGCGCTGGGCAGCTTCACCAGCCACAATGTCGTCGGCGTCGCGCGCGGTCGCCATCCCGACGGCAAGGTGGTGCTGTTGATGGCCCATTGGGACCATCTCGGCATTTGCGCGCCCGAAGCGGCGGACAAGATCTGCAATGGTGCGGTCGACAACGGCAGCGGTGTCGCGGCAATGCTCGCTGTGGCCGAACGGGTCGCCAAACTGGGGCTCGACCGCGACGTCTGGTTCGTGGCCACCAGCGCCGAGGAATGGGGCTTGCTTGGTGCGAAGGCCTTCGCCGACCGACCACCGCTGCCTCTCGCCAGCATCATTGCCGGCTTCAACCTCGATATGATCGCGGTCGCATCATCTGGCGCTCGGGTAGCAATGATCGCGCCGCCACATTCGCGGCTTGCACCCCTCGTCAGGCAATCGGCTGCCGCCCTTGGACGGGCGTGGGACGGAGACCGTGAAGCCGACAGCTTCCTTCGTCGGCAGGACGGATGGGCGCTGGCCGAGCGCGGCGTGCCGATGGTGATGGTGAGTGGAAGCTTCAGCGACATGAAGTTGCTCCAGAGCTTCATCGCGAACCGGTATCATAGCCCCGACGACGAACTTCGACCCCACACCGACCTGGGCGGTGCCGTCGACGACGCCAACCTGCATCTTGAGATGATCCGCCGCGCGGCCAGCCGAAAGTTCGTCGCCCCATCGCCGCGAGTGCCGCAACTGACCCGCTAGACCCTTGGCGAATCGCTCCCGTCCTGCCAAAGGCGCGCATGGCCGACCATAACCGCATCGATGACATTCCCCTCGGGCTTACGTTTGACGACGTGCTGTTGCAGCCGCGCGAAAGCAGCGTGCTGCCGAGCCAGGCGGACACGCGCAGTTTCCTGACGCGCGACATACCGCTCAACATTCCCCTGCTGTCCTCGGCGATGGACACGGTGACCGAAGCCGACATGGCCATTGCTATGGCGCATCTGGGCGGGATCGGCGTGCTTCACCGCAACCTTGACGTCGAGGCACAATGCGCCGCGGTTCGCGCGGTCAAACGCTTCGAGAGCGGTATGGTGGTCAATCCGATCACCATGCGCCCCGAGCAGACATTGGCCGAAGCGCTGACGCTGATGCGGCTGCACAAGATCAGCGGCATTCCGGTGGTCGAGAAGAACGGCAAGCTCGCCGGGATCGTGACCAATCGCGACGTGCGCTTCGCCGAGCATCCCAAGCAACCGGTCAGCGAACTGATGACCCGCGACAATCTCGCCACCGTCCCGCTCGGCACAAGCCAGGAAGAAGCGCGGCGGATCCTGCACCAGCGTCGGATCGAGAAATTGCTGGTGGTCGACGGCGACCAGCATTGCGTCGGGCTGATCACCGTCAAGGATATCGAGAAATCGGTCGCCTCGCCGCTCGCCACCAAGGATAGCGAGGGCCGCCTGCGCGTCGCCGCCGCGACGACGGTGGGCGACAAGGGATTCGACCGGTCGCAGGCTCTGATCGAGGCGGGGGTCGATTGCGTGGTGATCGACACAGCACACGGCCACAATGTCGAGGTTTCGCGCGCGGTCGAACGGGTCAAGACCCTGTCCAACCGGGTGCAGGTGATCGCCGGCAATGTCGCGACGGGCGAGGCTGCCGCGGCATTGGCTGGTGCCGGGGCGGATGCGATCAAGGTCGGGATCGGCCCGGGGTCGATCTGCACCACGCGGATCGTCGCCGGGGTCGGGGTGCCGCAACTTAGCGCGATTATGGATGCGGCGGCGGCAGCGGCAAAGGCGGGCGTGCCGGTGATTGCCGATGGCGGCATCCGCACCTCGGGCGATATCGCCAAGGCGCTGGCGGCGGGGGCATCGACCGTGATGGTCGGATCGTTGCTCGCCGGGACCGACGAAGCGCCGGGCGAAGGCTTCCTCTACCAGGGCCGCGCCTACAAATCGTACCGCGGCATGGGCAGCGTTGGGGCGATGGCGCGAGGATCGGCCGACCGCTATTTCCAGCAGGATATTTCCGATCAGCTCAAGCTGGTTCCCGAGGGGATCGAGGGGCAGGTCCCGGTCAAGGGGCCGGTGCGCGATATCGTCCACCAACTGGTAGGCGGGGTGAAGGCGGCGATGGGTTATACGGGCGCGGCGACGATTGGAGAGCTGCAGGATCGCGCGCGATTTGTGCGGATCACCAATGCGGGTTTGAGCGAAAGCCATGTCCACGACGTCGCGATCACCCGCGAAGCCCCCAATTACCCGACCCGCTAGGCGATGACCCCCGCCGCTCGCGTGCAGGCCGGAATCGAAATCCTCGATGCTGTGATCGCGGCGGCGCGGGACGATGGGCCTCCGGCGGATGTCATTGTCGGCAATTATTTCAAGACTCGGCGCTATGCCGGGTCGAAGGACCGCAGGGCGGTGCGCGAGCTGGTTTATCGCGCGATCCGGCGGTCGGGGGAGCGGCCTGACAATGGCCGGGCGGCGATGCTCGGGCTGGAGGATGCGGCAAGCTTGTTCGGTGAGGGCGGGCATGGGCCGGTGGTGGTTGGCGATGGTGAGAAGCCTTCCGCCGAGCGGCTGGTCCCGGGTTGGATCGAGTCGGAATTGTCGCCCTTGGTGACTCCCTACGAGTGGCCGGCCTTGCTGGAAAGGGCGCCGCTGGATCTTCGGGTTCGCACTGGGAGTATCATATGGGACGATGTGCTCGCGGCGTTTCCTGGATCTGTGCGAACGTCGCTAAGTCCCTGGGGATTAAGGCTTCCTTCCGGCAGCCAGATCGACAAGCATCCGGCTTACCTCGGCGGCCAGGTCGAAGTGCAGGACGAGGGCAGCCAGCTGATCGCATTGGCCTGCGACCCCGCGCCGGACGCCAACATCATCGATCTTTGCGCGGGGGCGGGCGGCAAGGCGCTGGCGCTCGCGGCGATGGCGCCCGGGGCGGACATCATCGCCTGCGACAATAATCGCGGCCGGTTGAGCAAACTTGCACCGAGGGCCGCGCGCGCCGGCGCGACGATCGACACCCGCCTGCTCGACGGCGGGCGCGAGGCGGAGCAACTGGAGGATCTGGAGGGACAGGCCGATCTGGTGCTGGTCGATGCGCCCTGCTCGGGCAGCGGGACGTGGCGGCGCAACCCGGAAGGGCGCTGGCGGC
>JAZKHF010000283.1:0-8282 GCA_040385545.1 Pseudomonadota bacterium | reverse complement strand
GCATCGCCTCCTGCCCCTCGCCCACCGCCAGCCCGCCGACCGCATAGCCGTCGAACCCGATGTCGATCAGCGCGTCGGCAGAATGCTTGCGCATCTTTTCGTCGAGCACGCCCTGCTGGATGCCGAAGATCGCGGCTCGCTCGGCATGATCCCCGCCGCGGTCGAATTCGTCGCGGCTGCGCCTGGCCCAGCGGATCGACCGTTCCATCGCCGCGCGCTGCTTTTCGGGCGTGACGTCGGGCCGCACCAGTTCGTCGAACTGCATGATGATGTCGCTGCCAAGCAATCGCTGCACCTCGATCGACCGCTCTGGGCTCAGCATGTGCCGCGATCCGTCGAGATGGCTCATGAACGACACGCCCTCGTCGGTGACCTTGGTCAACTCGCTTAAGGACATTACCTGATATCCGCCGCTGTCGGTCAGGATTGGTCGGTCCCAGTTCATGAACCGGTGCAAGCCGCCCAGCCGCGCGACTCGCTCCGCTCCCGGACGAAGCATCAAATGATAGGTGTTACCGAGCAGGATATCCGCGCCGCTCGCCCGCACGCCTTCGGGCTTCATTGCTTTGACCGTCGCTGCGGTGCCGACCGGCATGAACGCCGGTGTCGCGATCGTCCCGCGCTGCATCGTGATGATACCCGTGCGCGCGGCGCCCTCGGTTGCGGAAATGTCGAACTGGAAACGGGTCATCGCCGCGCCTCCTAGCGGCTGCGATCCGCGCCGACTAGGAGGGCATTATGATCGAACCCTGGGTCTATCCAATCCTTACTGCGGTCGCCGTGCTCGCCGGCTTTATCGACTCGATCGCCGGCGGCGGCGGGCTGATCATGATGCCTGCCTTGCTGTTTGCAGGCGTACCACCGATCAACGCGCTGGCGACCAACAAATTGCAGTCGATGTTCGGCACTGCCACCGCTTTTGCCAATTATACCCGCAAGGGGATGGTCGACTGGCGGTCGAACTGGCTGACAGTGGCGATGGTGTTTCTTGCGGCAGGTGCGGGGGTGATCGTTGTTCAGTCGGTCGAAACGAAAATTCTCGCGCTGATCATTCCGCTGCTCCTGATGGCGGTGGCGCTTTACGTTCTCATCAGCCCGAGAATGAGTGACGAGGATGCGTATGAACGGATTGGGAAGCGCGGCTATGCCCCGGTCGGCGCGGCGATCGGATTCTACGACGGCTTCTTTGGTCCCGGCACGGGCAGTTTCTTCACCACTACCCTGGTCGGGCTTCGGGGCCTCGGGCTGACCCGGGCCACAGCGTTGACCAAATTGTTCAACCTGACCAGCAACGTCGCCGCGGTTCTACTGTTCGCAATTGGCGGGCACATGTTCTGGCTGCTCGGCCTGTGCATGGCGGCGGGCGCAATGCTTGGCGGCTGGATCGGAAGCCACACCGCGATGCGTTTCGGCGCGGCGGTGATCCGGCCGTTGCTGGTGCTACTGTCGCTCGGTCTTACGGCGCGCTTGTTGTGGAGCTATTTCGCAGGCTGAGATAGGACGGGCCATGCCATCGACCTCATACCAGTCGCTCAGCGACCGCCTCGAACGGCGAGACCCGCATGCCGCCGCGGCGATGCTTGCGCTGGCCGAGACAGGGGATGCGGACGCGCAATATAAAGCGAGCGAACTTACACTGCGCGGCCAGGCGGGGCCAGTCGACCTGACCATTGCCCACCGCTGGATGGCGCGCGCTGCCGACAAGGGACATACCGAGGCCCGACGTGCCCTCGCTTATTACACTGCAGCCGGTCTCGGGTGCCTCGCCGACGCGGACCATGCCCGCCGTCAGTTGGAAGCACTCGCCCTCACCGATCGCTTCGTCGCGGTCCAGCTGGCTTTACTTGCCCACGTCGGCGGGGCCGATCGCCTCGCGAGGGCCGAGCGCCGTCTGCTCAGCAAGGATCCCCATGTTGAAGTCGTCGCCGGCCTCTTCAACGCCGCCGAATGCCGTTACCTCCAATTGCTCGCCGACCCCTGGCTTGAACCGGCGATGATGTATTCGACGACTGGCGAAGGCGTGCGCGATCCCCACCGCGATAGCGATAATATGGTGATCACGCCGATGGCCGAGGATTTGATCGTTCAGTCCGTCAACCGCACCATTGCCGCGGCAAGCGGGACGGAGTTTTTCTGGGGGGAGCCGCTCCATATCTTGCGCTATCGTCCCGGCCAGCAGTATCGCCCGCATCATGACGCCCATGCCTTCGCGCCGGTCGAAAGGCGTCGCTTCGCGACGGCCCTGCTCTATCTCAACGATACGTATGAAGGGGGCGAAACGAACTTTCCGGAACTTGGCATCACGGTGCGGGGTCAAGTCGGCGACCTGCTCATCTTCCACAATCTCGATGCCGAAGGCATGCCCGATCCGCGCATGATCCACGCCGGCCTGCCGGTCACCTCGGGCGAAAAATGGCTCGCAACCCGCTGGATTCGCGGCAGCGACTATTTTGGCAGGAGCAATGACCCGTCGCCGTAGCTGTAAAAGCGATAATCCGCCGCGATCGCATGGGCGTAGGCATGTTTCATCACATCCAGCCCCATCAGCGCCGAGACCAGCATGAAGAGGGTCGATCGCGGCAAATGAAAGTTGGTCAGTAGTCCGCCGACTGCATTGAACCGATAGCCGGGTGTGATGAAGATGGCGGTGTCGCCTTCAAACGGGTGGATCACCCCATCATCGCCCGCCGCACTCTCAAGCAACCGAAGGGAGGTCGTTCCAACAGCGATCAGCCGCCCACCCTTCGCCCGCGCGGCGTTCAACCGGTCCGCGGTGGCGGCGTCGATCCGGCCCCATTCGGCATGCATCCTGTGGTCGGTGGTGTCATCGACCTTCACCGGCAGGAACGTGCCTGCGCCGACGTGAAGCGTCAGCGTTTCTCGGGCGATCTCGGCCGTGTCGAGCATTGCCACCAGCCGATCGGTGAAATGAAGCGCCGCCGTCGGAGCGGCGACCGCTCCGGCTTCGCGCGCGAACATCGTCTGATAATCGCTCGCATCGGCCGCGTCGGTGCCGCGCTTCGACGCGATATAGGGCGGCAACGGCATGTGTCCCGCGCGATCGAGCAGGACTTCGATCGGCTCCTCCCCGCCGAAGTCGAGCAGGATCGCCCCTGCTTCATCGCGCTCAATCGCGGTGGCGGATACGCCCGAGCCAAAGTCGATGACGTCGCCATCGCGAACTCGCTTGGCGTTGCGCACGAAAGCCCACCAGCGGCGCAGCCCTTCGCGCTTGTGGAGGGTGGCACCGACACTCGCCTCGCCGCGCTTGCCCTCCAGCTGCGCGGGAATGACCTTGGTGTCGTTGAACACCAGCACGTCGTCCGACCGCAGCAGCTCAGGCAGGTCGAGGATTGCTCGGTCGGCGATCGAGTCGCCCTCGACCAGCAGCAATCGCGCTGCATCGCGCGGCCGTGCGGGGCGCAGCGCGATACGGTCGTAGGGCAACTCGAAATCGAAGTCGGCGACCTGCATCAGCCGGCGGGCTTGGCCTCCGCCGGTGCGGCGGCGGCTGGCGCGGCGGGCAGCGGGCCGTCGATCCACACGCGGACCATCTTCGTCGGTGCTTCGGGCGGCTCACCCTGCGCGATCCCGTCGACGAACTGCATCCCCGAAATCACTCTTCCAAGAATGCTGTACTTGTTGTCGAGCGACATGCCGGCCGACAGCATGATGAAAAACTGGCTGTTGCCGCCGTTGAGATCGTCCGCAACCCGCGCCATCGCGAGCACCCCGCGCATATGCGGCAAGCCGCTGAATTCGGCCTGCACATTAGGAAGGGTCGAGCCCCCGCTGCCATTGCCGTTGGGATCGCCGCCCTGCGCCATGAAACCCGGGATCACACGGTGAAAGGTCAGTCCGTTGTAAAAGCCCTGGGTCGCGAGCGACTGGATTCGGTAGACATGCTGCGGTGCAACGTCGGGGCGAAGCTGGATCACCACCGTGCCACCACTCGACAATTCGATGTTGAGGCGGTTCGCCGGATCAGCAGCGATCGCTGCCGGCGCGGTATGGGTGACGGCCGGAGTGGTCGGCGGCGCGGGTTTTGCCGCGACCAGCGCCAGCGCCATGAACGGCAATGCAAACAAGGATTTACGCATCATTTCTTTCCACCCAAACTTTCGCCCGCAGCTACGCAGCGCCGCCTGAACCGCGACTGACGATCAGCGACCCAATTTCGCGGCAACATCGGCGACCACCGCCGGCGGCACGAACTTGTCGATCTTCCCACCGTAGCGGGCGATTTCCTTGACCAGGCGGCTGGCGATCGGCTGCAGCGACACGTCGGCCATCAGGAAGACGGTCTCGATATCGTCGTTGAGCTGCTGGTTCATCCCCGCCATCTGATATTCATATTCGAAATCGGCCACCGCGCGCAGGCCGCGAAGGATGATAGTCGCTCCTTCGCGAACCGCGAAATCCATGAGGAGCGAGTCGAATTCGACCACCGCGATGTCGCCCTCGATGTCGGCCAACTCGCGCTCGACCATGACCATCCGCTCGGCGACCGAGAACATCGGCTGCTTCGACGGATTGGTGGTGACCCCGATCACCAGCCGGTCGACGAGGTGCGCACCGCGGCGGATGATGTCGAGATGCCCGAGCGTCAGCGGGTCGAAGGTGCCCGGATAAACGCCGATACGCTCCGTCGTCATCGGTCGCGCTTCGTGATGTAGCGGGCGATGGCACGGAGCAGATCGGCTTCCTCGCCATGATCCGCGAGATGTTCGACTGCCTGCTCGACCAGCATGTCGGCCTGTTGCCGCGCGCGATCTTCACCCAATAGCGAAACGAACGTGGCCTTTCCGGCATCGGCATCCTTGTGCAATTTCTTACCCGCCGCTTCCTCGTCGCCCCCGTGGTCGATCAGGTCATCGGCGATCTGGAAGGCAAGGCCGATATTACGCGCGTAGCCACGATAGGGGGTGCGGGCTTCGGCAGGCAGCCGACCCAAAATGCAGGCCGCCTCGACCGCATATTCGATTAGCGCGCCGGTCTTGAGCTGCTGCAGACGGGTGATGGCCGCAAGATCGAGCGTCTCCCCTTCCGCCGCCAGATCGAGCATCTGGCCACCACCCATGCCCGACAGTCCGGACGCATTGGCCAGACCGAGCACAAGTTCGGCGCGGGCAGACGGTTCGGGGCAGGTCACGGGATCGGCGAGAATTTCGAACGCTAGGTCATGGAAGCAGTCGCCGGCGAGGATCGCGGTGGCCTCGTCATAGGCCTTGTGCACGGTCGGTTTGCCGCGGCGCATGTCGTCATTGTCCATCGCCGGAAGATCGTCATGGATCAGCGAATAGACATGGATTGCCTCGATCGCGGCACCGGTGCGCACCGCGCGATCCTCGTCGATGCCGAACAGGCGCGACGCGGCAACGGTCAGTAGCGGACGCAATTTCTTGCCTCCCCCGATCGCGGCATGCCGCATCGCCGCGAACAGGCGGTCGCGCGGGTCGCCGGGGGGAGCGAGCAAGACTGAAAAGATCGAATCGACCGCGCCCGCAATTCGCCGCGCCTCGGCATTAAGGTCGGTGGCGGCGTGCTCGATCATCCTAGTCGACATCGAACGGCGCCGTGCCCGCGGGCTGGCCGTCGGGGCCCAGCCGGATCAGCTCGATACGCTCCTGCGCTGCCGCCAACCGCGCTTCGCAATGGCGCTTCAGCCGGTCGCCGCGCTGGTACAGCTCGATCGACCTGTCGAGCGGCTCGCTGCCCTGCTCGAGGCTTCGGACGATGGTTTCAAGCTCGGCCAGCGCCGCCTCGAAACTCAGTTGGTCGATCGGGTCGGAGGCCATGGATCAAGTCTGTCCCGCTGGGGTGCGATTGGCAAGCATGGCGTCAGACGCGCTTGAACGGATCCTTGATTCCGGGGACGATTTCGTCCGACGTATCGACCTCGCCAGCTTCCGCCGCAATCAATGCCGCCTCGGCATCGCGGGCATGCTGGTCGCGTTCGTTGCGAAGTTCCTGGATCAACGCCGCACGGTCGCTGTCGAAACGGGTATCGGTCGGTGCCGGCGTGCCAGCCGCCTTCTGCGCCTTGATCACCGCAGCATCGAGTTCGCGCTGCGACGTCAGGCCGAGCGTCACCGGATCCTTCGGCTGGATATTGGCCATGTTCCAGTGCGACCGGTCGCGAATCGCGCCGATCGTGGTGCGGGTGGTGCCGATCAATTTGCCGATCTGGCCGTCGGTCACCTCGGGATGGTTGCGGATGATCCAGGCGATACCGTCGGGCTTATCCTGGCGCTTCGACACTGGCGTGTAGCGTGGGCCCTTGGTGCGGGTGATCGGATCGGGCGCCTTGTGCATCTGAAGCACGTAATCGCCGTCCTTCTGGCCCTTCTCGATTTCCTCATGGGTCAGCTCGCCCGCGCGGATCGGGTCGCGGCCGGTCAGCTTGGTCGCCGCCGTATCGTCGGCAATGGCCTGGATCTCGAGGATATGGAGCCCGCAGAATTCGGCGATCTGGGTGAAGGCGAGCGACGTATTGTCGACCAGCCAGGCGGCGGTGGCATGGGGCATGAGCGGCTGGGCCACGAAAAGTCTCCTGAAACAAGAAGGGCCGCCCCTTCCCGGAGCGGCCACAATTGACGGCGATTTACGCCCGGTGGGCGGCAAGGGCAAGCGGCAACTGGCATCGCCTGATTCGATTAGACTGGGAGGTGCCGGTCAAAGGTGTCCTTCGACAAGCTCAGGACGGGCTTAAGTTGACAGAGTTTCCCAAGTCCGACGCCTTTTTCGGCGCGATTTGTAAACCTAAGGACGACGTGCGGGAGCACGCTGACGCCGCATTCGGATCGACAATTTCAAGGAGCCGCGCGAAAACCCGCCAGTCGCCAAGCCAAGCAGGCGAAATCCTATTTTGAAAGCCTTTTCTCGGTCTGGACGAAACGGGTTTCTAATCTTCCGTCGACAGGACGATTTTGCCGACATGGTCGCCGCTTTCCATTCGCGCATGGGCGGCAGCGGCTTCGGCCAAGGGGAAAACCTTATCGATGGCGGGTTTTAGTCGGTTGCCCTCGACATACGGCCAGACGGTCTTGGCAAGCTCGTCGGCGACCATCGTCTTAAACGCGACCGATCGCGGGCGGAGGGTCGATCCGGTCAGGGTCAGGCGGCGGCGCATGATGTCGACGATTCCGATCTGAGCGGTCGGGCCGCGCTGGAAGGCGATCGAGACGTGGCGGCCGTCATCGCCAAGGCACATCAGGTTGCGCGGCACGTAATCGCCGCCGACCATGTCGAGCACGACATCGACCCCCTTGCCGTTGGTCAGCGCCAGCGTCTCGGCGACGAAATCGCGGGTCTTGTAGTCGATCGCATGGGCCGCACCGAGCGCCAGCGCCGCCTCGCATTTGGCCGCGCTGCCGCAGGTGACGATCACGGTTAGCCCGAACAATTTGCCCAGCTTGATCGCTATCGTGCCGATGCCGCTGGTGCCGCCATGAACCAGCACGGTATCGCCATCGGCGGCGAAGCCGCGCTCGAACAGGTTGATCCACACCGTGAATAAAGTCTCGGGCAGGGCCGCGGCCTCTGTCAGGGTCAGCACTTCGGGAACGGGCAGGCAGGTGCCGGCGGGAGCCACGCAATATTCGGCATAGCCGCCGCCCGCGACCAATGCACAGACGCGGTTGTCAATCAGATGCGTCGCCCCCGCCCCGGCCGCGACCACGGTTCCTGCGATTTCCAGCCCAGGCAGATCGGAAGCTCCATCGGGCGGCGGATAGACGCCGAGACGTTGGAGCACGTCGGGGCGGTTGACCCCGGCGGCGGCGACGCGGACGAGGACTTCGGCGGGGCCGGGCGAAGGCACGGGGCGGTCGGCGAGGCGCAGGACATCGGGGCCGCCCGGACCCGAAATCTCGATTGCACGCATACTGGAAGGAATGGTCACGCGCGCCTTATTGACAGCGTGCCGCGATCGGTCAACGTGTCAGGCATGGACGAGGACGACTTCTTTTCCACCAAGCCGGCGGATCCGCTGACCCTGGTCTGCAAACAGGAGCTGGGACCGCTGTCGGTGGCCGAGCTCGATGAGCGGATCGAACTGCTGCGCGGCGAGATCGACCGGGTCGAACGCCACCAGGCCGAAACCGCTGCCCACAAAAGCGCCGCCGACGAGCTGTTCAAGCGATCGTGAGCACCGCCGCGGCGGTGTGTGACATCTTCGCGCCATAACGCTCTTGATTGCTTGCGCACTCGGGACGACATTGGTGTTCAAGGAGTGATTCATGGCTATTTTCGCACGCGCCCTCGAACAGACATTGTCCAAC
>JAZKHF010000282.1:3232-7984 GCA_040385545.1 Pseudomonadota bacterium | reverse complement strand
TGTCGGGCGCGTTGAAGCGCACGGTCGAGGAGGCGTTCGGCCATGTCCGCGTGCGCGGCGAGATTTCGGGCTGGAAGCGCCACGGATCGGGCCATTGCTATTTCACCCTCAAGGACGAGGGCGCCAATATCGACGCGGTGTTGTGGCGCGGGCAGGCTGGGCGACTGCAATTCGCGCCCGAGGACGGGGCCGAGGTGATCGCGTCGGGCAAGCTCACGACCTATCCGGGGCGTTCGAAATATCAGCTGGTGGTCGACCGGCTGGAGCTGGCGGGCGAGGGGGCGCTGATGGCGCTGCTCGACAAACGCCGGCGAGCCTTGGCGGCGGAGGGACTGTTTGCGGAAGAGCGCAAGCGGCGGTTGCCGTTCCTGCCCAGGACCATCGGCATCGTCACCTCGCCGACCGGGGCGGTGATCCGCGACATCTTGCACCGGCTGGCCGACCGCTGCCCGACGCATGTGCTGGTGTGGCCAGTCCCGGTCCAGGGGGAAGGATCGGCGGAAAAGGTCGCGGCGGCGATTCGTGGTTTTGCCCAACTCGCCAGCCCGCCCGACCTGATCATCGTCGCGCGCGGTGGTGGGTCGATCGAGGATCTGTGGGCATTCAACGAAGAGGTGGTTGTGCGCGCCGCGGCCGAATCGCCCATCCCGCTGATCAGCGCGGTGGGTCACGAGACCGACACCACCTTGATCGACTTCGCATCCGACCGCCGCGCCCCGACCCCGACGGCGGCGGCGGAAATGGCGGTGCCGGTGCGGGCGGAGCTGGTTGCGATGCTGGACGATCGCGGGGCGCGGATGCGATCGAGCCTGGCGCTGCAGGCCGGGCGTGCTGGCGAACGCCTGTCTTTGGTCGCCGCGCGCTGGCCCGCGGCGGAGAGATTGTTCGAACCGGCGCGGGTGACGCTGGGCGAGGTGGCGGCGCGGCTGCCGCGCGCGCTTGGCGCACGCGCGGCGCATGCCCGCGCCGATTTGGGCGGCGTTGCGCCAAGACTGCGCGCCGAGCTGGTCGAGCAGCGAATCGAGCGCGGGCGCGAGAGACTGGATTCGCTCTGGCGGCTGGCCGGACTGGCCCATCCCGAGCGGCCGCTCAGCAAGGGCTTCGTCCGGGTAACCGACCGGGAGGGCAAGACCATCATGTACGCGGGCGACGCGCGGGAAGCGGGGGCGCTAAGCCTGCGCTTCGCCGACGGGGCGGTCGACGCGACAGTCGACGGCGAGGGGGTCAATGCCCCCGGGCGGCTTGAGCGGGCGGCACCAAAATCGTATCGGCCGGCAAAACCGGGTGCGACCGTCAAGCCACAGCCCGGATTGTTCGATGAGTAGGACTGGTCGATGAGCAGGAGCCGCGAGACATGCTGACCGGTGGGCGCGGGCGCGAGGCGCGAATCCATTATCTGGCGGGCACGTTTCGGGTGCTTGGCGCGGGCGACCATGTGCGTTGTGCGGAAACCGGCATGCATATCCCGCTCGACCACCTGCGCTACTGGAGCGTCGCTCGGCAGGAAGCCTATATCGACGCCGCGGCCAGCCTGGCCGCCGAACGTCGGGCCGGGGGGAGCGTCGCGACGACGGACAAGCCGTCGCCGTAAAGCGACATTTCACTGTGGCAGCGCTGTCACAGTGGATTAACAAAAGCTGCACAACCCCCTCGCGACGCTGGACAGCGAGGCCCCTTTTGAAGCTAAACCGATCCCACGTGGGGGTGGATTGCGCCCGCGAACCAGAAGCGCCGCCAAAAATGGCGCTCCGATTCGGGAGATTATAATGAGGAAATCCAACTTGCGCGCGACTGCTGGATGGCAGGCTCTCGCGCTTCTTGGCGCCGGCGTATTTATCGCCGCCCCCGCAGCCGCGCAGGACTCGCCTGCCGCTGCATCCAACGAAACCCAGCCGTCGGAAAGCCAACAGCCGGTTACCGAAGGCACCGAAGCCGAAGCCGATAGCAGCGATGAAATCGTCGTTACCGGTTCGCGCATCGCTCGTCCCGATCTAGAGGCTCCGAGCCCCGTCACGACCGTGACTGCCGAGCAGTTCGACCTGACCGGAACGGTTACCGTCGAAACCCTGCTGAACGAGCTTCCGCAGATCATCCCGGGCAACACCCGCGTGTCGAACAACCAGGGCGGCGAAGCCTTCTCGACCCTCGATCTTCGTGGTCTCGGGCCGCAGCGCACCCTGATCCTGGTCGACGGCGAGCGCGTTCCCGCTTCCTCGACCACGGGCGTGGTCGATATCGGCACCATCCCGGCCGGCCTTATCGAGCGGGTCGACGTCGTCACCGGCGGTGCGTCGGCGGTGTACGGTTCGGACGCCATCGCGGGCGTCGTCAACTTCGTCCTCAAGGACAATTTCGAAGGCCTCGAGCTGACCTCGCAATATGGTATCTCCGAATTTGGCGACGGCGCCGAGTTCAACGTCCAGGGCCTGCTCGGCGGTAACTTTGGCGACGATCGTGGCAACATGACCTTCTTCGCCAGCTATTACACCCGCGAGTCGGTCGGCCAGGGCGATCGCGACATCACCCGCAATTCGGCTGTCGTCTATTACGATTACGACACCGGCCGGGTGCGCGTTGCCGACCACCTCACGCCGCGTGGCCCGAGCGACGGCATCTTCAACTTCTCGTCGTCGGGTACCAACCCGTTCGGCACGATCAGCAGCCCGGGCAACGCCTTTGGTGCGGTCACACCATTGTCCGCGGCGTTGCCGGGTCAATTCGGGGCTGCCAACACCGATTGTAACTCGGCCACTCCGGGCGTTCCCGTCACCGGTGGCAATCTGTCGTTCGACGACAATGGCAATCTCCAGCCTGCGAACGGCCCGAATTTCGGCTTTACGCAAGCTGCCCGCGACAACCTCTGCGTTTTTGCGGATCGGAGCGTTCCGACTTCGCAGTTCAACTTCAACCCGCTCAACTTCCTCATCACGCCGTACAACCGTTGGTCGATGGCGGTAACGGGCCGTTACGACCTCAATGACTCGATCCGCCTCAAAGTGATCGCCAATTATGTCGATTCGGAACAGGTGGTCAATCTGGCACCGACCCCGGTGACCGGAGTGCGCATCAATCCGACGCAGAACCCGTTCATCCGCTTGGGTACGGTCGGCAACGCGCCGTGCGGTGTTGGTATCTCGTGCGAACCGCAGCTTCTGGCGGCGCTCAACACGCGGGCCGATCCCACCGCGCCGTTCACGATCAACCGCCGTTTCAATGAAACCGGGCCGCGTATCGGCACCTATTCATCGACGACGGCGACGATCCGCGCGACCCTGTCGGGTCCGCTGGCGTACGGGTTCAACTGGGACGTGACCGGCAGCTACGGCCGCACCGACGCGGTCAGCAAGACCGAGAACAACATCAACCGCACGGCCATTCTTCAGGGTCTCAACGGTTGCCAGGCGCCGACCTCCACGGCCGGTACTGCGTTGCTCCCGGGCTGCGTTCCGCTGAGCATCTTTGGCGCGGGCGACCTTAACCTCGGCTTCCCGACGCTTGGCATTCTGCCGGGCGATCAGGTCGCCTTTGCGTCGGTCGACACCAGGAGCACGCTGAGCTTCGATCAGGCTCGGGTTGCAGGCAACATCACCGGCAATCTGGTCGATCTGCCGGCCGGCCCCGTCGGTATCGCAATCGGTGCCGAAGCGCGCACCGATCGTGGCCGGTTGGAAGTCGATTCGCAGCTCGACACCGGTAACGTCTTCGGCTTCAACGCGCAGAAGGGTCAGCGGGGCAAGATCAACGTCAAGGAAATCTACGGCGAAGTCCGTATTCCGATCCTTGCCGACATGCCCTTCTTCCACGAGCTGTCGATTGAAGCCGGTGCCCGCTACTCTGATTATTCCTCGGTCGGCGGCCTGTTCAACTGGAAGCTCGGCGGTCAATTCGCGCCGGTCGAATGGTTGAAGTTCCGCGCCATCTACAACAAGGCGGCGCGCGCGCCGTCGGTCAACGAACTGTTCCAGGGCGGTGACCAGGGCTTCGTGACCGTGCGAGATCCTTGCAACGCAACCGGCGCGCCGCAGCGTACGCCTCAGCAACTGGCGATATGTCAGGCGCAGGCTCCCGCTGCGGACTTCAGCGCCTTCAACCAGACCAACCCGCAGCTGGAGGTTCTTGCCTTCGGTAACCCGAGCCTGTCGGAAGAGACTGCGAAATCCTGGACAGTCGGCGCCGTGCTAACGCCAAATCTTGGGCTTGGACGTTTCTCGGCGACGATCGATTATTACAACATCAGGATCGACGACATCATCACGACGTTCGGTGCCGGCTTCTTCCTGGGCCAGTGCTACAACGGTAATACCGATCCTGGGATCGATGCCTGCCAGCGGGTCGCTCGCGACCCATTGACCGGTCAGGTGACCTCGATCAACACGACGGTGCTCAACTCGGATACGTTCAAGGCCAAGGGCGTCGATATGTCGCTCAACTTCGTCGTGCCGTTCGCAGATCTGGGCATTGGTATCCCGGGCCGCCTGCGGTTGCAGGAGCTTATCTCCTACACCGACTCGATCGAGTTCAGCGGCTTCGAAGCCAAGGGACTTGCCTTCTCCGGCCTGGGCGGCGTCTATCCGGAATGGAAGTCGACCTTGACGGTGGCCTATGACAGCAATGACTTCACTGCGCAGATGCGGTGGAACTACCTGTCGAAGCTCGAAGAAGATGTCGGACTTAGCGAATCGGCTTTCGGGAACACCAACCCGACCCGTCCGGCGCTCAGCTACTTCGATCTGTCGCTGCGCAAGAAGATTG
>JAZKHF010000282.1:0-3132 GCA_040385545.1 Pseudomonadota bacterium | reverse complement strand
AACCCGACCCGTCCGGCGCTCAGCTACTTCGATCTGTCGCTGCGCAAGAAGATTGGCGACAACTTCGAACTGACGGGCATTGTCAGCAACCTCTTCGATGCCAAGCCGAAGCGCACTCCGGGCGGTATCGGCGATCAGGGCGGGATCGATACGACCTTCTACGGTCCGCTGATCAACGGTCGCTACTTCCGCATCGCGGGTAAGGTGAGACTGTAGTTCCGATCGACACGGATCTGAAAACTGGCGGCGGGGGAGAAATCCCCCGCCGCTTTTTCATGTGTCGGTGCGGGGTGCCGGCGATCCGACTGTCCCGGCAATAAAGCTTCGGTCGATCAGGGAATCAGGTGGCCGAAAGCGGCTGGTAATCGAACGCGGCGGTCAGCCGCTCGCCCGCACCGAACGGGATGGTCCCGTGCCACATGTAGGACGGAAAGAGGACGAGTTTCCCCTCCTTCGGCTCGACCAATCGGCGGGGCGGAAGGTCGAGCTTGAATACGGGCGGCGGCCGGCCGAACTCGATCCAACCCTCATTGGGGCTGGCGCCTTCGGATCGTTCCGGAAGCCGGGCATAATAAGCCGAACTCATCCAGCCTTCGCTGTGAAAATGCGGCACATGGTGGCCGCCGCCGGCGCGCAATCGCACCGACCAGCTCCCGCTGAACGCGAATCTTTTCGCCTTGCGCGACAGGAATGGGTGATTTGCATCATCAGGCAGCTTGCCGACCGCGCGCGCCGCCGCATCGGTTACCGCCTGACGGAAGCGCTGGATCGCTTCATCCGGATTGTCGAACAAAGATCCCGATGTCTGTGTGCCGTCACGAAGCGATTGATCGCCGGGTGCCTCAAGCGTGGTGTGCAGCGGGCGCAATATGCTACTGACCACGCGCGCATAATCTGCGGCCGTCATCGAGCCGTCGGGTGGCGGAACGTCGACTTCCATCACCAGCCGCTCATAATCGCACAGCCAAAGCTCACGCGGATCGCCGAGCAGTCGCCAGGCAATCGACAGGATCGACAAGGCCGACTGGTTCAGGGGATCCTTGGCGACCATCCGCCCGGCCGTTTCCGCGGCAATCTCCGGATGTCCGGCTCGCAATCCGAGCTGGGACAGGGTTCCCCAAAGCAGTTCGTAAGTCGGGTCGCGTTTGTAGAGTGCTTCCAGTTCCGCGGCGGGGCCGGCCGGGTCGCCGGTGATACCCTTGCTGAAGCAACGGACAATGCGCAGATTCTGGTCCGCCGGGTGGCGCTCCAGACCCCGGGCCGCGACCGTTTCGGCGTCCTCGAAGCGGCGGTTCCCGGCAAGGGCATTGGCCCAGTTGAGCCAGAAGTTGGGATCGCCGCCGTGGGAGTCTGCCAAACCCGCAACGTGAGCGAAGGGATCTTCCCCTGTCCGATACTCGATATGCAGCCTGGTGAGCGCCTTCAGCGATTCCGGGTCGAGCGGATCGTCGGCCAGGGCCGCCGCATAATGGCTTCTTGCCTCATCGACCCGACCGGCCTCGAGCGCGGCGGCAGCCCAGTTGGCGTAGAAGCGTACACCTTTCATGCCCAGTCGGCGGGCTTCTTTGAAGGCGTCGCACGCCTCTTCGAACCGGGACAAGGAGCGCAGGGACACCGCCTGATTATGACGGGTCAGGGCGCGATCCGGGTCCGCGGCGACCGCTTGCTCGAACGCCACTGCCGCATCCTCAAGGCGCCCGGCGTTCTGTAGCGCCATCGCGCGGGTCGCCATCAGGCGGGAATGTCCCGGGAAACGCCTCAGTCCCTCCTCCGCAGCGCGCACGCCGATTGTGGGCTGCCCGGCATCAGACGCGGCTATTGCCCGGTTGAGATGAGCTTCGGCAATATTGGGCTGAAGCGCGACCAGGCGATCCCATTGGGCAAGCGCCGCGTCATGCCGTCCGGCCTTGCCCAGCAAATTGGCCAAGGCGCCGACGATCTCAGGCGGGTCGCGCTCGATATCGATGATCTGCCGCAACGCCTCGATCGCCATCTCGATTTGCCCGATGCCCTGCGCGATGAGCGCATAAAGGCGAAGTGCCTGCCCGTGCTGATCGATAGCTGAGCGCAGCGGTGCGATCTCTGTCCAGGCCTCGGGCAGTCGCCCTGCTTGTTGCAGTGACTGAGCGCGGAACAATCGGGACTGGAGCGATGCGGCATTCAGCATGATAAGTTCGCCGGATCGATCCTGTATCGACTAATTGACCCGTTCGATGCGGAAGCCGGGCTGGCCCGAAATACTCCCGAAGAAGCTTCCCAGTGCTGCCCGCCTGATGCGGATCGGCGCTCCCGCTTTGGGTCGGTCCATATAAGCGCTGTCCGTCTGACGCCATCGCCCGCCATCCTTCAGGGTGAAGACATAGCCTCTCGGGCCCTCGTTGAAAGCAGCGATGGTCGACTCGATCGAACTGACGTCTTTCTCCATGTCGTCGTCGCTGAAGATCCGCAGCTTGGGCAGGTTGAAGCCGAACAGGCCCTTCCGCGCTTCGCTGATCGCTTCCTTGTCGGCGACATAGACTTCCTTGTTCGCCTGCGCGGTGGCGAGCGTACCGACGCTGCGGTCGAAGCAGGCCAGACGCTCGGCATTGTCGGCGATGGTCCGGCACTGGGTGACGTCAGTGAAGATCTTTGGCGCCGGCGCGCTCGCGAGCGGTTGCGTTTGAGCCGCTACCGGGCTGCCCATGATCGCGGAGGCCACAACAAGTCCGCCAAATGCAGTCAACAAACGCGCCATCACCCACCCCGTGCCAAAGCCTGTATCGATGACGATCATGCCCGCTTGAGCCATTTTCGTCAAAGGCTTGATTACGCCGGGGTCAGGCTCAGCGCACCGTCGCCCTCGTCGATCCTGACGCTCGTTCCATCATGCACCTTACCGGCGAGGATCGCGTCCGCGAGCGGGTCCTGGAGATACTTCTGCACCGCACGCTTCAATGGCCGCGCGCCATAGACCGGGTCGTAGCCGACGCGCCCCAGCCACAGCCGCGCGGCGTCGGTCAGGTCGAGTTTGATCTTGCGCTCGTCGAGCAGGCGCTGGAGCCGCGCGACCTGCAAGTCGACGATCGGTGCCATATGGCTGGCCGACAGGCGGTGGAACAGGATGATCTCGTCCAGCCGGTTGAGGAATTCGGG
>JAZKHF010000281.1:0-10963 GCA_040385545.1 Pseudomonadota bacterium | reverse complement strand
TTCTGGCGCGCGTATGTTTCGTGCGTGTGATCTGTTGCGCCTCGGCCCGAGTGCAGCGGTTTATTGATAATGGCGGGCACGAAGAGAGTTTGACGGGCATGGGTTTCGATAGAGGGCGTAAAGGCGAGCGCGGTGGTCGCGGCCGGGACAAGCGCGACGGTTTTGGTGGTGAAGACAATAGCAGCTTCGGTGGCGGATCGGATCGCGGCGGCTTCGGCGGCGGCGGTGATCGCTTCGGCGGCGGTGGCGGTGGTGGTGGCTACAATGCTCCGCGTACCGGCGGTTTCGGCGGCGGCGATCGCTTTGGCGGTGGTGGCGGCGGTGGCGGTGATCGCTTCGGCGGCGGCGGCGGCGGTGGTGGATTCCGCGGCGGCGGTGCACCGGGTGGCGGCGGCGGCGGTTTCCGCGGCGGCATGCCCCCCCAGGTCGTCGGCGAAGGCAAGGGCGTCGTCAAATTCTTCAACCCGCAAAAGGGTTTCGGCTTCGTCGTTCGCGACGATGGCGGCGAGGACGTGTTCGTCCATATCTCCGCAGTAGAGCAGGCCGGCTTGACCGACCTTGCCGATGGCCAGCCGATTGCATTCACCCTGGTCGATCGTGGCGGCCGCGTATCGGCCACCGACATCAAGATTGAGGGCGAGCCGATGGCCGTGTCGCGCGCTCCGCGTGACGACCAGGGTGGCGGCGAAGGCGGCGGCGATCGCGGCGGCCCACAGCGTCAATTGACCGGGGAAAAGGCCCAAGGCACCGTCAAGTTCTTCAACGCCATGAAGGGCTTCGGCTTCATCAGCCGCGATGACGGACAGGCCGATGCCTTCGTCCACATCTCGGCGGTCGAGCGTGCCGGCATGCCGACGATCAACGAAGGCGACCGGCTCGAGTTCGAGATCGAGGTCGACCGTCGCGGCAAGTACGCCGCGGTCAACCTGTCGCCATTGCAGGAATAATCGCTTTCACGAGCGGGGACTAAAAGCGCCCGTCCGGACTTGGTCCGGGCGGGCGTTTCTGCATGGCGCATCTGGTGCCGCTGCAACCTTCGAGCACGATGCCGGTTGAACTTTGCGGTCGCGTCGCGGCTGCTCGCCATTCGCCGGAGGACGTAGGCAGTGCCGCTACGGATACTGATTGCCCCGTCGGGCTATAAGGAAAGCCTCGACGCGGAAAGCGTCGCGGCAGCGATCGGTGCCGGCGCCCTTCGCGCGGGTGATGTGGAGGTGGTCGAACTTGCTCTAGCCGACGGCGGGGAAGGGACCGCGGCAACGCTTGCCCGTGTAACCAATGGGCAGATCCACCGCTGTTCGGTCAGCGGGCCGCTCGGCGATCCGATCGAATCGCATTTTGCAATGCTCGGCACCGTCGACGAGCGAACGGCCGTGGTCGAACTCGCGGCGGCGGCGGGGCTCAAGCATGTTCCGCTGGCGCAACGCGATCCTCTCCGCACGACCACCCGCGGCGTCGGTGAACTGATTGTCGCCGGACTTGATGCTGGCGCGACCCGGGTCATCGTCGGATGCGGTGATTCCGGGGTCAATGATGGTGGCGCGGGGATAGCCCAAGCGCTTGGCGCGCGATTGCTCGATCGCGATGGAAACGATATTCCGGAGGGGGGCATTGGGCTCGACCGAATTGACCGGATCGATCTATCGGACCTTGACGCGCGTCTTGCCACGACGTCAATCGAGGTCGCCTGCAATATTCAGAATGTGTTGACCGGCCCGAACGGCGTGGCCCGGCTGTTCGGACCGCAAAAGGGCGCGTCGCCCGACGATGTGGAGCGGATGGCACGTGGGCTGGACCTCTATGCCGGGATCATCGACCGCGACTTGGGGATCGACGTTCGCAGTATGCCAGGCGGTGGCGCATCGGGTGGGGCGGGTGCCGGCCTTCACGCTTTGCTTGGTGCAACGCTCCATTCGCGCTTCGATTTGCTGTTTCCCTATTTCGACCTTGATCGCGCCATTGCTGCCGCCGATCTGGTCATCACGGCGGAGGGTGGGCTCGACTTCAAGACAGCACGGGGCAAGATTCCCGCCGAAATCGGCACGCGCGGCCGCGCTGCTGGAAAACCGGTCATCGTCATGGCCGGAACGGTTGGCGACGACGCGACCGTAGTACTCGATCACGGGGTGTGCGCTTACTTCTCGACCGTCGAGCGTCCGCAAACACTGGCAGAGGCGATGGACCGGACGCGCGAGCAACTGGAATTGCTGGCCGAACATGTCGTTCGCGCCTTCCTTGCGGGGGTGGCGCATGGCCGGGACCGCTCAGCCAATGACTGAGCGCTCGGGAAACCTGTTTGCGTTGGTTGATGAAGCGCGCGCCAAGGCGAGGCCGGTCGCGAGGCCGCGACAGTTGCGATGGGTGATTGGCGCAATGCCGGTCTTCGTGCTGGTGAGCGCCCTTGCCCTCGCGGTGCTTCTTCCAAATGGCATCACGCCGCCAGCGCGCCTGGCGCTATTCGCATTTGGCGGCGCGGCGATCCTGTGGACCCTGACCCCGCTTAACGCCGCATATGTTGCCCTTGGCGCCGTTCTTCTGTTGTCGCTGGGGGGCGCGATCGAACAGGAAGATTTATTCGAGGCGCTGGAATCTGACGTCATCTGGCTAATGATCGGCGCATTCATGCTTGGGGCGGCCGTTCAGGCGAGCGGGCTGGCAACGCGTTTGACGCGCGTTGTTGGCGGCTCGGAAGGGTCGAGCGTTGGCGCACTGATCTGGCGCGTAACGGCGGCGCTGATCCCGCTGGCGTTTTTGATCCCGTCGACATCGGGCCGTGCAGCGACCGTTCTTCCCCTGTTTCGGGCACTCGCCGATGCTGCCAACGACGCGCGGATCACCCGGGCGTTTGGCTTGCTGTTCCCGGCCATCATCCTCGTCTCGACGATCGCCAGCCTGGTTGGTGCCGGCTCGCATCTCATTGCCAATGACTTGCTCGATGAAGTGGCAAATGTCGAAATCGGCTTCGGCGAATGGATGCTCTATGGCCTTCCCTTCGGTTTCGTCGCCAGTCTCGCCACGGGCTTCGTGATCGGTCGAATATTCCTCGATCCAGAGACAAGGGGGCGTCGGATCAAGGTTCTGGCCACGGATTCCAGACCCTTGTCCGGGCGGGAATGGAAAACGATTGCGGTGGTGGTCGTGATGATCGGTTTGTGGGGCACGGAGGGTCTTCATCGTCTTGAGATTGCCACCGTGAGCATCGCCGGGGCGTTTCTTCTGACGATGCCCGGCGCAGGCGTGATTTCCTGGAAGGACGGGCTCAAATCGGTGAGCTGGAACCTGATCTTCTTCGTCGGCGCGGCGCTCGTACTGGGGGAAGCACTGATCGAGACAGGCGCAGCCCAGTGGCTGATCGCGCAGATTTTCGCGGCCAGCGGCATTTCCGGCGGCGGCTCAGACCTTCTCATCGTGTCGGCGCTCGCGCTCATCGGCCTCACTTCCCACCTGTATCTGACCTCGCATGCCGCGCGGGCTGCGGCGCTGGTTCCGCCTTTGCTCTATCTGGCCGGGGCTATGGATATAAATGTGGTGGCGGTCATGTTCATCGCCACGGTCGGCATGGATTATTGCCTGACCTTTCCCGTGAGTTCGAAGGCGCTGCTGATGTTTCAGGAACTTGACCGCGAAACCTGGAGTCCTTCCGATCTGCTGCGCCTGAGCGCGGTCATGATGCCGGTCCATGCGGCGCTGATGGTTGCGTTCTATTTTCTCTACTGGCGCCACGTTGGGCTAGCCTTGTGACGGACAAGACGATGACATTGCGAACCAAGCTCCTCGCCGCGTTTGCGAGCCTTGCGGCAATCGCGCTGCTGGTGATTGCGGTCGGGCTTTTCACAAGCTGGCGCGCCCAAGTCGCCAGTGTTGAGATGGAGACGCACTTTCGCCGGTCGTTGCTTCTTCAGGGGGTCCGCGCCAACACATTCCAGGCGC
The DNA here is from genome assembly GCA_040385545.1 of Pseudomonadota bacterium. GTDB lineage: Bacteria > Pseudomonadota > Alphaproteobacteria > Sphingomonadales > Sphingomonadaceae > Sphingomicrobium. Next base: position 7,033 of record JAZKHF010000281.1, on the reverse strand, counting down.
TGAAAGAAGTGGATGATGCGCTGACTGGCGACCTTGCGGACGCGCGCGGTGACTTCGAACGGGCACTAGTGCCTGCAACGCGCGATTTCCGAGCCTGGGCCGCGCTCGCCGACAGCCATGCCGAGCGCGATGAGGTAGCGCGGGTGCGGGCGGCGCACGAAGCATTGGTGGCGAGCGGACGGCGTGTGTTCGAACTTGCCGCCAGCGATCGGTCGGCTGCAATCCGTCTCGCCGATGATGAGGTCGACACCAAGGACTTCGCTGCTTTTCGCGGAATAACCGAACGAGCCGTTGGCGCTGATCGAGCGATCCGCCGATCCATTTCGACGCAGAATGCCCGCACCCGCGAAACCGCCCAGATCATGTTGGCAATTTCGGCAATCAGCATATTTTCGCTCATCCTGTTGATCGCGGCCTATTTGTCCCAGGACCTGTTTCGACCATTGCGGGACCTGGCCGCCGCCCTCGATCGGATGGCGCGGGGGGACTGGAATGCCCGCGCTGATTCGGAGCGGGGAGATGAAATCGGCGACGTGGCGCGCGCTGCCAATCGCGTGGCGGAGGCCGCATTGGCAAGGGTGGCGGCGTCGCCCGACGAAGTCGGGGTTCGGCGACCGCCGCTGGATCTGTCATGGGTTACGGTTGACCCGCCCGCGTTACTGCAAGCCATTGCGGTCCGTCACGGCAACGCGATCCATCGGCGCGGAATCGCGATCGACTATCATTTTGCGCCGATCGAGAGAGCGATACTCGGCGATCCGGCAATACTGGGCGAAGCGATTGACGAGGCGCTACGCCACGCCTTTGCCGCACTGCCTGATCGCGGCGGGAGAATTGGCATGCGCATCTATGCCGACGATATGGCTCGGATCGAGATTGCCGACGACGGATCGGGGATCGATGCGGTCGGGACCGGCGACCCGATGGAAAACGGCGCGGGCAAATTCCCTCTCGCCAGCGCGGCTGCCCAGCGTCACGGCGGAGAACTAAGAACCTTTTCCGAAGTCGGACGCGGCAACGTCACGCAGATTTCGCTTCCGCTTCAGGCCTGACGTCACTGACTAAAGCCGTGAGCGACGCGATAGTATCCGCTTCGTTCGCCGGCTTGTCGGTGCGGATTCGGCTGATCCGGGGGAAGCGCATGGCGAGGCCCGATTTGTGGCGCTTGCTGGCGTGGATCGAATCGAACGCCACTTCTAGCACCAGGCTCTTCTCCACCTCGCGCACCGGGCCGAAGCGGTTCAGCGTGTTGTTGCGGACGAATTTGTCGAGCAGCTTCAACTCGGCATCGGTGAAACCGAAATAGGCCTTTCCGACCGGTAGCAATTCGCCGCTTTCGCTCCACGCGCCGAAGGTGAAATCGCTGTAAAAGGACGAGCGCTTGCCCGACCCGCGCTGGGCATACATCATCACGCAATCGGCGGTCAGCGGATCGCGCTTCCATTTGTACCACAGTCCGATTTTGCGCCCCGCGACATAGGGCGAATCGCGGCGCTTGAGCATCATTCCCTCGACGCCCTCGTCGCGAACGCCCGCGCGAACCTCCTCCAGCGCCTCGAAACTCTCCGCCTCGATCAGTTGCGAGAGGTCGAACCGCTCGGGGTCGAGGCCAGCGACCACTGCCTCCAGCCGCACGCGCCGCTCGGACCACGGCAGCGCCCGCACATCCTCCTCGCCGTCGAACAGGATGTCGTACAGCCTGACGAACGCCGGATATTCTCCCTGCACCTTGGCCGAGACATTCTTGCGCCCGAGCCGTTGCTGCAGCGCATTGAAGCTCGCCGCCGCCCCGCCATGCGTCGCGGCGCCTTGGCTCTCTCCGCGCACCAGCAACTCGCCATCGAGCATCGCCCGCGTCGCGAATGCCGCCGCGACATCGGGAAAGCTGCCGCTGATATCGTCGCCGGTGCGCGAATAGAGCCGTGTATCGCCGCCCGCGTGAACCAGCTGGATCCGGATCCCGTCCCATTTCCATTCGGCAGCATAATCGGAGAGATCGACCCTGGTCTCGTCGAGCGGATGGGCGAGCATGAACGGCCGGAACACCGGAATGTCCTTGGCGGTCGGTTGCGCCGCGCGGCCCTCGCCCCAGTCGAACAGTTCGGCAAAAGGCGGTTTCAACCCGTGCCACACTTCCTCGACCGCCTCGACATCGATCGCGAAGGCATCGGCCAAGGCCTGCTTGGCCAGCCGCGCCGAAATCCCGACGCGAAGCGCGCCGGTAGCCAGCTTCAGGATCGCGTATCGTCCCGCGACATCGAGATGGTCGAGCATATCGGCCAGCACCGCTGGCGCATCGCCTTTCGGCACGGCTTTCAGTCGCTCGACCGCCTCGGACAGCCGGATCGTGCCATCGTCCAGCGCCGGCTCCCCCTCCGGCACCGGCCACAACAACGACACCGTCTCGGCCATGTCGCCGACATAGTCGCGGCTCATGCGCAGCAGCACCGGGTCGATCCGCTCCTCGGCCAGTGCCCGCACCACCGCCGGCTTGACCGCCGGAATGTCGAGCGTGCCCGTCAGCGCCGCCAGCGCCAGCCCGCGATCGGGATCGGGCGTGGATTTCAGGTAAGCCCCGATCAGCCGCAGCTTGCTTAAGCGCGAGCGGGTGTAGACGAGATCGTCGAGAAGCTGGGAAAAGGCGCGCATTGCCGGAGACAATGCACGGGCGCGCGAAAAGTCCCTAGTGCAGCCGCACCGCGAGCGCGGCGAGGATGGTTTCGCGGTCGCGCGCGGTCTCGCTGCCCAGCGCCTCGCCCATATGCTCGATAGCCGCGCGCATCGCCGTGGAATGCCCCGGCATCAGCGCATGATGGGCGGCATAGTCGGCCAGCCCTTCGAGCGCCGCCATGCCCTGCGCCGCCGCCATGCTGCGGATCGCGTCCATCTTCTTGGCAATCGCCATCGGCGCCAGCCGCGGCATGCGTGCTTCAAGCTCGGCGATTCGCGCGCCGATCATGGTGCGGGCATCATTGAGCGAATCGGAGGCGGCCATGGCGTTTCTCTTTGGTTGATGCTGGCAGCTTCACCGAAATTGGTTAACAGTGAGTCAAAGGGGCATTGGGGAAAACATCGATGGTCGTTCGCCGAATCCGCGAGCATGTCACGACGCAAAATTGGTTCGCGGTCGGCATCGACCTGGTGATTGTCGTTGTCGGGGTATTTCTTGGCACTCAGGTCAATAATTGGAACGAGGAGCGGTTGAATCGTGATCGCGCGGCCGATTATCGCTCCAGGCTGGTCGAGGAACTGGACTTCAATGCCAGGCAATATGCGCTCCAACACGCTTATTATCGGCAGGCCAAGGCTTACGGCCTTCAAGCACTGGACGATCTTGCCGGCCGCACGCCATTGGAGGACAACGATTTCCTGATCGCCGCGTATCAATTGACGCAAATGGATACGACCCGCGCCAAGACCGGGGTGTACGATGAAATGAAAGGTAGCGGGCTGGTCGACCGGCTGGGCGATCCGGAAACGCAGGCCGTAGCGAGCGATTTTTATCTCACCGTCGAGGTTGCACAGCGCAGCGTCGAGGCAACCTTCCCCTATCGCACCCTTCTTCGCGAAGCGATGCCTTACCCCGTCCAGTCCCGGATCCGCGACGCGTGCGGGGATCGCAACGTCTTCTATCAGAAGCGGCTGGTGGGCATCCGTCTTGTGGTTCCCTGTATGCTGATAATTGACCCGGTCGAAGTTGCGACGGCGACGAAGAGTGTTCGTGCGATCCCGGACCTGGAGCGACAAATGACTCGTTACGTGGCGTCGCTTGACGAGAAGCTGGTCAATCTCGCGCTCGGCGCACAGCAGGCGCGTGACTTTCGCAATCGTCTGCTCGGTGACCCGCTACCGGGCTCAACTTGACAGAATCGGCCGCAATCGCCATTGGGCGCTGGTCGGGCGGCGGATTTCGCCGCCCTTACCATTTTCAGCTTTCAGGATTCGTCAGATGGCCAAGTCGGCAACCGTCAAGATCAAGCTCGTCAGCACCGCCGACACCGGCTTCTTCTATGTGACGAAAAAGAACCCGCGCAACACGACCGAGAAGATGTCGTTCCGCAAGTATGACCCGGTCGTCCGCAAGCATGTGGATTTCAAGGAAGCCAAGATCAAGTAAGCCAATCGGCTTACGGTTGAGCGTCGCCCTTGGGCGATGGCAGGGCGGTCCCGTCGGGGCCGCCCGCTTCGTTTGCGGCGACTTCCAGATCGCGAATCGGCCCAGCTTCGAGCAATTCCTCGACCGCCTCGGCGAATCGAAGCACCGAAATCGGCTTGGAGACATAGGCCTGCGCCCCGGCAGCGCGGATCCGTTCGTCGTCGCCAACCCCGGCATAGGCCGTCACCGCCATGATCGGTACATGGCGAAGTCCGTCGTCGGCGCGGATCATTTCCATCAGCTCCAGGCCGCTGACATGGGGCAATTGGATGTCGGTGATCACCAGGTCGGGCTGGAATGTGCGCGCCGCGTCGAGCGCGAACCGGCTGTCGGTCACGCCTTCGGTGTCATGCCCGTGCGCCGCGAGCAGGTCGCAGAACAGCTTGATGTTGAGCGCATTGTCTTCGACAACGAGGATCCTGGCCAAACCTGCTTCCCCTCCCTTCCAATGCATAGACTAGGCGATGACGCTCTCACATCCAAACGACTCCGAAGCGCTTGCCCTGAGCGCGCTTGCCGCGACGCTGACCGACGAACGGCGGGCCGAACGGTTCCTGTCGATCACCGGCCTGTCCCCCGACGGGATTCGCGCCTCGCTCGGCGATCGCCACACGCTCGCCGCCTGTCTCGAATTCCTCGAGAATCACGAACCCGATCTGATTGCCGTGGCCGAGGCAATCGGCCAGAAGCCCGCGACCCTGATCGCCGCCCGCGCGGAGCTCGAAGCATGAACCGCCCCCTCATGATTACCGACTGCGACGAGGTGCTGCTTCACATGGTGTCGCATTTCGACGCTTGGCTGGACGAAGCCCATGCCATCGATTTCGCCTTTGAGCGTGGTGATTTCGGCCAGTCGATGACCCACAAGGCGAGCGGCGAACTGGTCTCGACCGATCGGGTCTGGCCGTTGCTGGACGAATTCTTCCGCAATGAGATGCACCGCCAGACGATCGTCCCCGGCGCGGTCGAGGCGCTGGGGCGGATCGGCGAGGTGGCGGATATCGTGATCCTCACCAACCTTGGCGACGAAGCCCATCCGTGGCGGGTCGACCAGCTCGCTGCTCACGGCATCGCCCATGAAGTGGTGTGCAATAGCGGTGGGAAGGGCGTTCCCGCGCGCGCAATCATCGAGCGCCATCGGGCGACCGTCACCGCCTTCGTCGACGATTTGCCGGTTCATCATGCGTCGGTGGCGAAACATGCGCCCGAGGTTCACCGGCTGCACATGGTGGCTGAGCCGAGGCTCGCCCCCGCCGTCCCGACCGCGCCCGCCGCGCATGTCCGGATCGACGACTGGCCGACGGCAACCGACTGGATCCTCGAAAGGCTGACCGCATGAAGATCGCCCTCATCACCGGCGCCACCGCCGGCATCGGCGAAGCCGCCGCGCGAAAATTTGTCGCTGACGGCTGGCGCGTGATCGGCACCGGCCGCCGCGCCGAGCGGCTCGATAGCCTGGCGCGCGAGCTTGGCGATTCGTTCGTGCCGCTGGAGCTCGACATGCGCGACACCGCGACGTTCGACGCGCTGGCGGCGGACGTCGGGCCGATCGACTTGCTGGTCAACAATGCCGGTCTCGCTCCGCCGATGAGCAATCTTCAGGCAGCGGAGCAGGAGCCGCTCGACCTTGTCCTCGCGACCAACATAGCCGGCTTGGTCGCCCTGACCCGCGCCGTGCTCCCCGGCCTGGTCGAGCGCAAGGGCGCGATCATCAACCTGTCCTCGGTCGCGGCGACCTATCCGTACAAGGGCGGCGCGGTGTACGCCGGGTCCAAGGCATTCGTCCGCCAGTTCAGTCTTGGCCTGCGCTGCGATCTCGCCGGCACCGGCGTCCGCGTGACCTCGATCGAGCCGGGGATGGTCGAAACCGAATTCACCCTGGTTCGCAACGGCGGCGACCAGGCGGCGTCGGACGCGCTCTATTCCGGCATCAATCCGATGTCGGCCGAGGACATTGCGGACACGATACTCTACGTCGCGACCCTGCCCCCGCACCTTAATATCAATGCGCTTGAACTCATGCCCGTTTCGCAAAGCTGGGCGGGGTTCGCGGTAGAGCGGGAGGCTTGACCCGAACGCCGCTTCAGACCAATCGCGATCCATGACCATTGAAGCCCGCCTCGCCGAACTCGGCATCACCCTTCCCGAAGCCGCCGCCCCGGTGGCCAGCTATGTCCCCTATGTCGAAGCCAATGGCATGCTCCACGTATCGGGCCAGATCAGCTTCGCCGAGGATGGCAGCCTGATCAAAGGCCGGCTGGGCGAGGATATGGATCTGGAAGCAGGCCAGGCCGCCGCGCGCCGCTGCGGGATCATGCTGCTCGCGCAATTGCGCAACGCGCTCGGCTCGCTCGACCGGGTAGAGCGGATTGTGAAACTCGGTGTGTTCGTCAATTCGCACGGCGATTTCACCGATCAGCCCAAGGTCGCCAATGGCGCGTCGGAACTGATGCAGGACGTGTTCGGCGAAGCCGGCCGCCATGCCCGCAGCGCGGTCGGCGTTCCGGTCCTTCCGCTCGGGGTCGCCGTCGAGGTCGATGCGATCGTCCAGATCAGAGCCTGAGGGTCGCGCCGTCAAGGATCGCGCCGTCGATCCGCTCGCGCCCGGGCCGCGCGGCTTCGCGCACCGCGGGATGCACGGCGTCGATCCGTTCGTCGAGAACAGCCGCAACGCGTTCCTCACCGCGCTCGAATGGGGCGCCGGGATCGAATGCGACCTGCGCCTGACCGCCGACGACCAAGTGGTCGTCTTTCACGATGCGGATGCGCGGCGGCTCTGCAACGACCCTTTGATCGTCGGCCAGTCGACCCTCGCCGAGGTTCAGCGCCTCTCGGTTGGCGGTCATCCCCCGCTCGCGCTCGCCGACCTGCTCGACC
>JAZKHF010000280.1:0-12526 GCA_040385545.1 Pseudomonadota bacterium | reverse complement strand
ATCTCGACATGGTCGGCGCGGTGCTCGAGGGGGCGGCGCAATTTGCCGAAGGCGAGTTCGCCCCGCTCGACCGGATTGGCGACACGGTCGGCTCGCGGATGGTCGACGGCAAGGTGGTCACGCCCGACGGATTCAAGGCAGCCTATGCGGCGTTCGTCGAGGGCGGCTGGATGACGCTCGCCGCGCCCGAAGAATGGGGCGGGCAGGGCTTGCCGATGGCGCTGTCCGCGGCGCTTATGGAGGATCTCAACGCCGCCAATATCGGGTTTGCGCTGTGTCCGATGCTGTCGATGGGCGCGATCGAAGCGCTTCAGAATCACGGATCGGACGAGCTCAAGGAGCGCTATCTGGCCAAGGTCGTCTCGGGTGAATGGCCGGCGACGATGAACTTGACCGAGCCGCAGGCGGGTAGCGACGTCGGTGCATTGAAGACCCGCGCCGAGCCGAATGACGATGGCAGCTGGCGGATCAAGGGTACCAAGATCTTCATCACTTATGGCGATCACGATTTGGCCAAGCAGATCATCCATCTCGTCCTCGCCCGCACCCCCGACGCGCCCGAGGGGACTCGCGGCATCTCGCTATTCCTGGTGCCGAAAGTCCTTCCCGACGGCACCGCTAACGACCTGCATTGCGTGTCGATCGAGCATAAGCTGGGCATCCACGCCTCGCCGACCTGCGTGATGAGCTATGGCGATGGGGACGGCGCGACCGGCTGGATGATCGGGGGCGAGAATCAGGGCATGCGTGCCATGTTCACGATGATGAACAATGCGCGGCTCAACGTCGGCCTTCAAGGCGTCGGGATCGCCGAACGCGCCACCCAACGCGCGGTGGCCTATGCGCTCGATCGCAAGCAATTGGGCAAGGCCATCGCCGAGCATCCCGACGTGCGGCGAATGCTGCTCAGGATGCGGAGCCTGACGATGGCCAGCCGGGCATTGGTCTATTATGCGTTCGGCCAGATCGACCGCGCCGCGAGAGGCGACACCGAAGCCGGATATCGCGGCGACGTCCTGACCCCGCTCGCCAAGGCGTGGGGTACCGACGTCGGATGCGAAGTCGCCAGCCTTGGCGTGCAGGTCCATGGCGGCATGGGCTATATCGAGGAAACCGGTGCAGCCCAGCATCTCCGCGACGCCCGAATTGCGCCAATCTACGAAGGCACTAACGGCATTCAGGCGGCCGACCTGGTCGGTCGCAAGCTAGGCCTCGACGGTGGGCTGGCTTTTGACGGGCTGATTGCCGATATCGAGGCGGAGGCCCAACGACCGGCATTGATCGCACTGACCGACATGGTCGAAGTCGCCGCCGCAACGCTCAGGGGAGCATCGCCCGAAGACCGGCTGGCGGGCAGCTATCCTTTCCTCACGATGTGCTCGGTGATGGTTGCCGGCTGGCTGGTCGAACGGCTGGCCCGGGCGCCGGATGCGACCGACCGTGACCGGGCAGCAGCGGACTTTTTTCTCAGCGTGGTGGTGACAGAAGCGCTCGGGCTTGGCGCGGCGGCGGAGAGCGGGGCGGCGCTGTTGTTCGCGGTGCCGGCGGAGGCGTTGGCCTAGCCCCTCCCTGCCGTCTTCGGCGGGGAGGTGGACGCGAAGCGGACGGAGGGGTTCTTACTTAGCGGCCGTAACGAAGAACCCCTCCGTCAGCCTGCGGCTGCCACCTCCCCACGCAAGAGCGTATGGAGGCGCTTTATACCCGCGCCAGCAATTCCGCGGGGTCGATCCCGAGCCTGTCCATGCGCTCGCGGATCAGCGGCCATTCGCCGGTGATGAAACTGTCGCGCTCGCTGGTGCGAAGCCGAAGCGCCGCGCCGGGGGCGACGAACATGCCGACCCCGCGACGGACCACGACCAGCCCCTCGTCCTGGAAACCCTGATAGGCCTTGGCCACCGTCAACGGATTGGCGCCTTCCTCGACCGCAAGCGCGCGGACCGAGGGAAGGGGGTCGCCATCCTTGAACCGGCCGGTCAGGATCGCATCGGCAATCACTTCCCGCAGGCGGACGTAAACGGGCTTTTCGTGAGAGGTTCGAAGTGTCATGCTGTGGCAATACAGCATGTCGCGGCATATGGCAACCGGGTCAGGCGCTCGGGGGCAACCATTGGCGAACGACGGAGTCCAGGGCCGGCCGCGGCCGTTCCTGCACTTCGCACGCCGGCGAACCAAGGAACATGAAGCCGGCGATCCGTTCGCCCGGCTCGCAGAAAGCGGCGCGCACGCGCTCCGAATAAGCGGCCCAGCCAGTGATCCATCCGCCCACATAGCCCAGAGCATGGGCCGCACTCAGCAGGTTCATCGCCGCGGCACCCGTCGACAATTGCTGTTCCCACAGGGGAATCTTGTGATCGGCAACCGGAGCCGCGATCAGCACCACCAGAGTCGGTGCCTGATGCGCAAATTCATGCGCTTTTTGCAGATGTGCCGGTCCTGCATCGGGCACGGACTCGGGGAGCGCCGTGACAAGCAAGTCAGCCAATGCGTCGCGCTGTTCTGGCGCGACGATCACGAATCGCCAGGGGCTGAGCTTGCCATGATCGGGTGTCCGCGCGCCGATCGTCAGGATTTGCGTCAATTCGACCGCGCTCGGTCCCGGCGCGACCATTTCGCGCGGCCGTCCAGAGCGGCGAGTCTCGAGCAGGGTGAGGGCGGAGGAGCGATCGTTGAGCATCATTCGCCGCTCTAGCGTTGTCATTCGTTCGCAACAATCGGCTTCACAAGTGAGATTCACGCGCTAGTGTCCCGCCGCAACGAGGCCGCCTGCTTCATGCGGCTCATCATTCTTCCGGGAGTAGGCCGTGGCCACTAATCCTTATGCCGCCGAAGAGACCAAGACATTCTTCGGCCACCCGCGCGGCCTGTTCGTGCTGTTTTTCGCCGAGATGTGGGAGCGCTTCTCTTATTACGGCATGCGCGCCCTACTGATTTTCTATCTTACCCAGCACTGGCTGTTTTCCGACGAGCGTTCGAGCGTCATCTACGGGGCGTATACCGCTTTGGTGTACATCACGCCGGTGCTCGGCGGCTATCTGGCCGATCGCTATCTCGGGCAGCGCAAGGCGGTGGTGTTCGGTGCGGTGCTGCTGACCTTCGGCCACTTCCTGATGGGGTTCGAAGGCACGGGCGGGCAGGATGCCGCATCGCTCAATCTGTTCTGGCTGGCGCTGGCTTTCATCATTGTCGGATCCGGCTTCCTCAAGGCCAACATTTCGGTGATCGTCGGACAGCTTTATCCGCGTACCGATGTCCGCCGCGACGGCGCCTACACCATCTTCTACATGGGCATTAACCTTGGTGCCGCGCTGGGGTCGCTGTTGTGCGGCTATCTCGGCCAGACTTATGGCTGGTCCTATGGCTTCGGTGCGGCGGGCGTCGGCATGCTGCTCGGCCTCATCGTCTTCGTCTGGGGCAAGCCGATGCTGCTCGGCCGCGGCGAGGCGCCCGATGCGGCGCGCCTGTCCTCTTCCGTCGCGGGCATCAAGCTCGAATGGTTGCTTTATCTCGTCGGGCTTGCGGCGGTCGTGATCTGCTGGTGGCTGGTGCAGAACCAGGCCGTGGTCGGCACATTGCTCGGCATCGGCGGGACAATTCTCGTTCTCTATGTGCTGGGCGTGGCGACGTTCGTGTTCGTTCACGGCTCCTATGCGAATGCCCCCAAGCTTCCGCTAGCGCTCTTTGGTCTCGGCGGCTTGCTGTCGGTCATCGCCTTCATCGCGATGTTCATCGAAGCGATGACGGGGCAGCAGGCCCAGACGCTTGCGCTGACCGGTTTCGCCATATCGATCCTTGTGGTGATCTGGCAGTCGTTCGGCCGCAAGAACCACGACCGCGACCGGATCTTCGCGGCGATGTTCCTCATCATCGGATCGATCCTGTTCTGGGCATTGTTCGAACAGGCTGGATCGTCGCTCAATCTGCTGACCGATCGCCATGTCGATCGCGAGGTGATGGGATGGGTTATCCCGGCTTCGATGTTCCAGTCGCTCAACGCCATTTACATCGTTCTGCTCGCGCCCCTGTTCGCCTGGCTGTGGACGTCACTGGGTCGCAGGGGGATCGAGCCATCGACCCCGGCGAAATTCGGGCTTGCGGTGATCCAACTTGGTGCTGGTTTCCTGGTGCTGGTGGCGGGTGCAGGTGGCGACGGGGTGCTGATCCCGCTAGTGTTCCTCTTCCTCATCTACCTGCTGCACACGACCGGCGAACTGTGCCTGTCGCCGGTCGGTCTCAGCGCGATGAACCGACTTGCGCCGGCGCACATGGCGTCGCTCATCATGGGCACCTGGTTCTTCGCGTCGGCGACCGGTAACTTCGTTGCCGGCCTTATCGCCGCTGCGACCGGATCCGAAAGCGCGAGCGGAGAGGCCGCTGGCAAGCAAACGGTCATGGACGTGTACAGCACGATCGGCTGGGTCGCGATCGGGGTCGGCGTGGCGATCATCGTCGTGTCGCCGTTGATCAAGCGCCTCATGCATCTCGATACGCTCAGGGATGACGGTGAACTGGCTGGCATGGGTGAACTTGCCGAACCTCAGGCCGCGGGCACCAACCTGTCGGGCGAGGCAAAGGCCTGATGCGCGGGTCGGCGATCGTCGGGGTGGCGGTTGCCGCCGCCTTCCTCCCGGCCTGCGTGGCCAAGACTCCACCGGCCAAGGCACCGCCGATTCGGATCAACGACGATCCCTATCCGTCGACCTATTCGCGATATTCGGGCGCGCCGACGATCATTCGCAACGTCACCATATTCGACGGTGAAGGCGGGCAGATCGACAATGGATCGGTCGTGTTCGCCGACGGTGCGATCGTGGCCACCGGCGATGCCTCGCTCGCGGTGCCCGCGGGGGCGATTACGATCGACGGCACCGGCAAGTTCGTGACGCCAGGGATTATCGACGTCCACAGCCACTTGGGCGATTATCCTTCGCCGGGGACCGAGGGCAACAGCGACGGCAATGAAGCGACCGGCGCCTCGCGGCCCGAGGTGTGGGCCGAACATAGCGTGTGGCCACAGGACCCGGGTTTTAGCCGCGCACTTGCCAATGGGGGGGTTACGGCGCTTCAAATCCTGCCCGGATCGGCCAATTTGTTCGGCGGTCGCGGCGTGGTGCTCAAGAATGTCCCCGCGCGCACCAGTCAGGGGATGAAATTCCCCGGCGCACCCTACGGCCTGAAGATGGCGTGCGGCGAGAACCCCAAGCGCGTCTATGGCAACAAGGGCGGACCCGGCACCCGCATGGGCAATGTCGCCGTCACCCGCGCGACCTGGCTCAAGGCGCAGGAATATGATCGCAAGTGGGACAAATATGACAAGAGCGGCGGCGACATGCCGGGTCGCGATCTTGCAATGGACACACTGCGCGGCGTGCTCGACGGCAAGATCTTCATTCACAACCATTGCTACCGCGCCGACGAAATGGCGATCATGATCGATATGGCCAAGGAATTCGGCTACAAGATCAGCACCTTCCACCATGCGGTCGAAAGCTACAAGGTCGCCGACCTGCTGGCGCGCGAAGGCATCTGCTCGGCGATGTGGGCCGACTGGTACGGCTTCAAGATGGAAAGCTATGACGGGATCAAGGAGAATATCCCGCTGGTCGACCGCGCCGGGGCGTGCGCCATCGTTCATTCGGACGACGCCAACGGCATCCAGCGACTGAACCAGGAAGCGGCCAAGGCGCTCGCTGACGGTCGCCGCATGGGGCACAATGTGACGGACGCCTATGCGTGGAAGTGGCTCAGCTACAATCCCGCCAAGGCGCTCGGGATTGCGGACCGTGTTGGCAGCCTGAAGCCGGGCAAGATGGCCGATCTCGTGTTGTGGAACGGCAATCCGTTCAGCACCTACACGCGGCCCGACAAGGTGTGGATCGACGGGGCGATGATGTACGACAGTGCCAACCCGCGGCTCCGCCCGGTGAGCGATTTCGAACTTGGCCAGCCGGGTGAAGGAGATGTGAAGTGAAGCGGCTTCTCCTAGCGGCCGCTTTGTTGTGCGGCTCCGCCCCTCTTGCGGCACAAACGATTGCCATCACCGGCGGCACCGTGGCGCTTGGTGACGGGTCGGACCCCATCGTCGGCGGCACGGTCGTCATCCAGAACGGCAAGATCATGGGCGCGGGGGTCGGCATTCCGATCCCGCGTGGTTCGGAAATCGTCGATGCGCGCGGCAAGTGGGTCACGCCGGGCATCATTGGTGGTTTTTCGCGCCTCGGCCTGAGCGAAGTCGATCTGTCGGCCGATGGCACGACCGACGACCGCGCGCCGGGCGGCCCGTTCAGCGCGGCGATCGATGTCGCGCCGGCGGTCAATCCGATGAACTCGACCATTTCGGTCAACCGCGCCGATGGCGTCACCCGCGCGATCGTCGCGCCGAGCACCGCGCGCAGCATCTTTGCCGGGCAAGGGGCAATGATCGACCTTGGCGCCGATCGCGATCCGATCACGTCTGCCCGCCACTTCCAGTTTGTGGAACTGGGCGAATCTGGTGCGGCGACCGCAGGCGGATCGCGCGCTTCGGCGCATTTGTTGTTCCGCAATGCGCTTCGCGAAGCCGCCGAGCTTGGCCGCTATACCCAACGCGCCTCGTCACGCGCCGCGCCGAGCGAAGATCCGGTGGTCCGCGATCCCAATGAATCGCGCACCACCGGCCCCAATGCTCAGCGCAGCGACGACGTACTGCTGACCCGCTTTGACGCGGCGGCCCTGGTGCCGGTGCTGCAGGGACGGCAATATCTGCTGGTCCATGTCGAGCAGGCCAACGACATTTTGCAGGCGATCGCACTCAAGCGCTTCTACCCCCAATTGAAGATGGTGCTGGTCGGGGTGACCGAAGGCTGGACCGTCGCCGACCGGATCGCCGCCTCGGGCATTCCGGTGATCGCGTCGGCGGTCAACGATCTTCCTTCAAGCTTCGAGCAACTGGCCGCGACGCAGTCGAACATCGGCCGGATGCGCGCCGCGGGGGTCAAGGTCGCGATCGGGATGATCGACGACAATGATTCGCGCTACATCTTCAACCAGCGCCAATATGCCGGCAATCTCGTCGCGCTCGGCAAGGTGCCCGGCGCGACCGGGGTGAGTTGGGGCGAGGCGATGGCGATGATCACGTCAAAACCCGCCGAAGTGATCGGCATGGGGGCAAGGCTCGGCAGTCTTGGCCGCGGCCGTCAGGGCGATGTCGTGATCTGGTCGGGCGACCCGCTGGAGATGGCAAGCGAGGCGCAGATGGTGTGGATCGACGGCGTTCGCCAACCGCTCGAAAGCCGACAGACCAAGCTTCGCGACCGATACCAGACGCTCGAGCGAAATGCGCTTCCGGAGGCGTATCGAAGGTGACCGCGATGGTCGGTCTTGCGCTTGCCTCCCTGGCCTTTGTCGGCACGCATTTCCTGATGTCGCACCCGCTGCGGGCACCAATGGTAAAGGCACTGGGCGAGCGCGGCTTCGGACTTGTGTACATCGTTGTCTCGTTTGCAACTTTGTACGCCATGACCCGCTATTACGGCCCCGCTTCCACCGAGGCTCCTTCGCCTTACTGGGATCCGGGGCAGGCGGGGTGGATCATCGCCACCATCCTGATGTGGCTCGGGTCGATCCTGTTCGTCGGTTCTCTCATGCGTAATCCCGCTTTCCCGACCGGAGGCAAGCCGGTGACCCACATTGGCGCGGCCAAGGGCGTGTTTGCCATCACCCGCCACCCGATGATGTGGGGATTTGCGATCTGGGCTTTGGTCCACGCGATCGTCATGCCAACACTCGCCAGTTTGATCGTCAGCGCAGGCATCGCGATACTCGCCTTGGGCGGCGCCTCTGGCCAGGATTTCAAGAAAGCCAAGCTGGTCGGCGATCCGTGGCGCGACTGGGTGCGGCGAACCTCGTTCATCCCCTTTGGTCGGGGACTGGCATTGCCGGGTGCGTTCGCCCTGATTGGCGGCACTCTGCTCTGGCTCGCGGCGACATACGTCCATGGAGCCTTGGGCTACCACCCCGCCGGAATCTGGGCCTTTTTGTCTTAACCCTTTTCGGGCAAAGACTTGGGCATGGGACGGAAATTCTTCGGTACTGACGGGATTCGCGGCCGCGTCAACGACGCGCCGATGACCGCGGAAATCGCCATGCGGGTCGGCCAGGCGGCGGGCGCGCACTTCCTTCGCGGCGATCATCGCCACCGCGTGGTGATCGGCAAAGACACGCGCCTGTCGGGCTATATGATGGAATCGGCGATGGTCGCGGGCTTCACCTCGGTCGGCATGGACGTCGTTCTGCTCGGCCCGATGCCGACCCCGGCGGTGGCCATGCTGACCCGCTCGATGCGCGCCGATCTGGGCGTGATGATCTCGGCCAGCCACAATCCGTTCATCGACAACGGGATCAAATTGTTCGGCCCGGACGGCTATAAATTGAGTGACGAGGCCGAGCGGTCGATCGAGCGGCGGCTTGGGAAGGAACCGAAGCTGGCCAAAGCCGATATGGTCGGTCGGGCAAAGAGGATCGACGATGCGCGGGGACGTTATGTCCACTTCGCCAAATCGACACTGCCGGAACAACTCCGCCTCGACGGCCTCAAGATCGTGATCGATTGTGCCAATGGCGCCGCCTATCACGTCGCGCCCGATGCACTTTGGGAGCTTGGCGCGGACGTCATCCCGATCGGTGTCCGGCCCAATGGCACCAACATCAATGACCAGTGCGGATCGACCCATCCGCAAGCACTTCAGGAAGCCGTGGTGGCGAACGGCGCCGATATCGGCCTCGCGCTCGATGGCGATGCCGACAGGCTGATCGTGATCGACGAGAGCGGGCGAGTAATCGACGGTGACCAATTGATGGCGCTGATCGCGATCGAGCATAATCGACGCGGCCAGTTGAAGGGCAAGGCAGTGGTTGCGACAGTCATGTCCAACCTGGGCCTGGAGCGGCATCTGCAGAAACAGAAGATCGAACTTGTCCGCACCAAGGTCGGCGACCGCTATGTGCTCGAGGCCATGCGGGAACGCGGCTGCAACGTCGGCGGCGAGCAGTCCGGCCACATCATCCTGACCGATCATGCCACCACCGGCGACGGATTGGTCGCAGGGCTGCAAATCCTCGCGGCAATGGTCGATAGCGGCAAGAAAGCGAGCGAATTGCTCAGCCAGTTCGTGCCCGTGCCGCAATTGCTCATGAACGTCCGCTACGAAAAGGGGGAGCCGCTCGACGATGCCAAAGTGATCAAGCGCATCGCCGCGGCGGAAAAGCAGCTCGACGGGCGCGGGCGGCTGGTGATTCGCAAGTCGGGGACCGAGCCTCTGATCCGCGTCATGGCCGAAGGCGACGACATGGGCGAGGTCCAGGCCATCGTCGATGATATTTGCGCCGCGGTGTCGGCCGCCTGATGCTCGAAATGCGTCCCGATTGCGAACGCTGCGGCACCGATTTGCCGGCCGCACAGCATGGTGCCTTCATTTGCTCGTTCGAGTGCACTTTCTGCGCCGAATGCACCGACGCGATGGACGAGCGCTGCCCGAATTGTGGCGGCGAACTGGTCGATCGGCCGGTGCGCTCGGGAAAGAATTTGGCCAAGCATCCCGCGTCGAGCGGGCGAAAGTATAAGGCGTGACCATTCGCCGAATACTGGTGATCGCCGGGTCGGACTCGGGCGGCGGAGCGGGGATCCAGGCCGACATTAAAACGATCACGATGCTTGGTGGCCATGCCATGACCGCGGTGACCGCAATCACCGCGCAGAATACGATTGGCGTGTCGGCGGTCCATCCCATTCCGGCGGAAATGATCCTCGCGCAGATCGATGCGGTGGCATCCGACATCGGCGTCGATGCGATCAAGATCGGGATGATCGGCGGGGCGTTTGCGGCGCGTGTGATCGCCGAGCGACTGGCGCAATTCGAGAATATCCCGATCGTGTTCGATCCGGTGATGGTCGCCACCAGCGGCTCCGTACTGGCCGATGACGAGACCATCGCAGCCTTCGGCCAGCTGATGGACATCGCCACCATCGCCACGCCCAATTTGCCCGAGATCCGCCGCCTGACCAGCGAAGAAGATCCGGTTGCCGCCGCGCTCAGCCTGTGTTCGGCGCATCGCTGCGCGGTGCTGATCAAGGGCGGGCATGAGGAAGGCGACGCGCTGGCCGATGCGCTGATCGAGGAAGATAATATCACCAGTTGGCAGGGCCAGCGGATCAATACGACCAGTACCCATGGCACCGGCTGCACGCTCGCGTCTGCGATCGCCGTATTCCTCGCCGAAGGTCATGGCTTGCCGCAGGCGGTCGGTCGAGCGCGCGAATTCGTCCGGATCGCGCTCCATGCTGCGCCCGACATCGGACAGGGTGGGGGCCCGATCGGGCAGGGCGACGTCCGACTCGATGTTGGCCCCGGCTCGATGCCACGGCTCAACCAGGTGACAATGACGGTCACCGATTATGCCAAGTCGGTGGCTTTCTATCGCAATCTCGGCCTCCGCCAGATCGTCGATAGCCCGGAAAATGGCTATGCACGGTTCGAAACCGGCGGCGGCGCGACCTTGTCGATCCAGGCCGATCCCGACGAGACGATCACCAATACCACCGCAATCTACCTCGAATGCGATGACATCGACCGCGAGGTGGACCGGCTTGCGCGGCTCGGCATCCCGTTCGAGCATGGCCCGCGCAACCAGCCGTGGATGTGGCGCGAGGCGCGACTGCGCGATCCTTCGGGCAACACGGTGTTCCTCTACAAGGCCGGCGAAGCGCGCCGCTTTCCGCCATGGCGGATGGCGTCGTGATCGCAGGAGTCGATGAGGCGGGCAGGGGGCCGCTCGCGGGACCGGTGGTGGCGGCGGCGGTGATCCTGTGCGGCAAGGAGATTCGCGGGCTGGCGGACAGCAAGGTGCTGAAGGCCGCCGATCGCGCCAAGCTTGCGACTCGGATCCATGATCGCTGTCATGTCGGGATCGGCCTTGCGACCGTCGATGAGATCGATGCGATCAACATCTTTCAGGCGACCATGCTGGCGATGACCCGCGCGATGGAAGCACTGTGCGCGGTGATCGGTTGCGATCCGGTCGAGGCGCTGATCGACGGCAACCTGACCCCGGTCGGGCGGCGGCCCGAGTGGCGTTGGCCGGCGCGCGCGATCGTCGGCGGCGATGCCACCACGCGCTGCATTTCGGCCGCCTCGATTGTCGCAAAGCAGCATCGCGACGCGCTGATGCTGGCCGAGCATGAGCGTCACCCGGCCTACGGTTTCGCGCGGCATAAGGGCTATGGGACACCCGAGCATCTCGCCGCGCTGCGCACCCACGGGCCAAGCCCGCTGCACCGCCGAAGCTTCGCGCCGGTCGCGCAAATGGCCCTTTTCTGAGGGCTGAGTCCTTCGAGTCACACCGCTAGGGATTGAGTCCCGAGGGCCCAGGCGACTCAACATCTTGTGGTCACGGGCTGCCGGATTCCTTTTGTTCTCCGCACCCTATCAACCTCTGTTAAGACTTGTTCGCTTGACCGCGAGTCCGGGCTGACTCACCCTGTCGATCAATCAGGGGGACTAGCAGCCGTGAACATGATCTTGCCGGTGACGGAGACGAACGGGCGCGTGCGCCCGCGCACTAGTCCCAAGCCCCAGCGGACGCTTGATCTCGACCGGATCATTCTCGGCGATTGCATCGCGGAGATGGCGCGATTGCCCGACAAATGCGTCGACATGATCTTCGCCGACCCGCCCTACAATCTCCAGCTCGGCGGCGACCTGCTCCGGCCCGAGGGCGGCAAGGTCGATGCCTGCGACGACGATTGGGACAAGTTCGACAGCCTCGCGACCTACGACGATTTCACCCGCGAATGGCTCGCCGAAGCGCGGCGCATCCTCAAGGACGATGGCACGATCTGGGTGATCGGCAGCTATCACAACATCTACCGCGTCGGATCCCTGCTGCAGGATGCCGACTTCTGGATCCTGAACGACATCGTGTGGCGCAAAGCCAATCCGATGCCCAACTTCCGCGGCACCCGATTCACCAACGCGCACGAGACCTTGCTGTGGTGCGCCAAGGACGAGAAGGCGCGCTACACCTTCAATTATCGCCAGATGAAGGCGCTCAACGACGACCTCCAGATGCGCAGCGACTGGGTGCTGCCGATTTGCTCGGGCGGCGAGCGGGCCAAGGATCACAATGGTGACAAGGCGCATCCGACCCAAAAGCCCGAGAGCCTGCTGTATCGCGTGCTCCTGTCCTGCACCAAGCCGGGCGACGTCGTGCTCGATCCCTTCTTCGGTACCGGCACCACCGGTGCGGTGGCCCGGCGACTGGGACGGCGGTGGATCGGGATCGAGCGCGAACCGGCCTATGCCAAGGTCGCCGCCGCGCGGATTGCCGCGACGCTGCCGCTCGACGAAAGCGCGATGACCGTGATGGCCGACAAGCGCGCCGCCCCGCGCGTAGCGTTCGGGCTGCTAGTTGAAAGTGGCATGGTGCCCGCAGGCTCGCAGATCACCGACGCAAAGCGCCGCTGGACCGCGACCGTGGGAGCCGATGGGTCGAT
>JAZKHF010000279.1:0-29911 GCA_040385545.1 Pseudomonadota bacterium | reverse complement strand
ATTCGGCCGAGCTTCGGATCGAGCCGGGCCTGACCGGGGTGGTCGGGCCCAACGGTTGCGGCAAGTCCAACCTGCTCGAGGCGATCCGCTGGGTGATGGGCGAGGGCAGCGCCAAGTCGCTTCGCGGCGGTGGCATGGAAGACGTCATTTTCGCCGGCACCGCCACCAGGCCCGCGCGGGACTTCGCCGAGGTGTCATTGCTGATCGAGCGGGCCGGTGAAGGCGAACTTGTCGGCGAAAGCGAAATCACCCGGCGGATCGAGCGGGGCGCAGGATCGGCCTACAGGATCGACGGGCGTGACGTCCGGCAAAAGGACGTCTCCCTGCTGTTCGCCGATGCCGCCACCGGGGCCCATTCGCCGGCTCTTGTCAGCCAGGGACGGATCGGATCGGTGATCGCCGCCAAGCCGGTCGAACGCCGCCAGATGCTGGAGGAAGCGGCCGGAATCTCGGGCCTCCACGCGCGGCGCAAGGATGCCGAACAAAAGCTCCGCGCGGCCGAGGCCAATATCACCCGTCTCGACGAACTGCTCGGCGATCAGGAAGCCCGCGCCGCAGTGCTTCGTCGACAGGCCCGCGCGGCTGAACGCTATCGTGGCCTGACCGACCGGATCCGCGCCGCCGAGGCCAAATTATTGTTCGCCCGCTGGGACGAAGCGCAGGCGCTGGCGACCAGGGCCAATGAGGAAGCGGAGGTCGCTCGCGAATCGGTCGGACGGCTGCAGCAGGCAATGATCAACGCGCAGCGATTGCAGGAAGTCGCGGCGGCGGCCCTTGCGACGCGGCGTGAGGCGGCAGTCGAGAAGCGCGACGCGGGCCGCACCGTCGCCCATGCCCTGGCCACCGCGCGGGCGCAATGCGACACGGTCGTGCGCCGGCTGGCCGAGTTGCAACGCCAAGTCGCCGCGATTGCCGCCGACACCGCGCGGGAGACGGCGCTAAAGGCGGACGCAAGCGGCGCCATCGCCGCGTTGGAGGACGAACGACGCCAGATCGAGGAGCGACTGGCCGACGCCGAGACCATCGCCGCACGAATCGCGGGCGAGCTGACGGCGGCAGAAGCGACCTCACGGGAGGCAGAGGCGGGTCTTGCCGGCTTGCTTGCGCGAGAGGCCGCAATGCGGGCCGAACGCCGGGTCGCCGATGCCGCGCTCGAGGCTGCGCGCAGCCAGGCCGCCCGCTTTACGGCCGAGGCGGCTCGCCTGGCGTCGCAGATCGACGCGCTCGGGGACGGAAACGAGCTTCGCCAGGCCATCGAATCCGCCGCTGAGCGAGGCAAGGCTGCATCGACGGCAGCGGCGGAAGCGGAGGACGCGCTTATCGCTGCCGAACAGGCGCGGACCGAAGCCGCGGCATCGCGAGACGAACAGGAAAGCCGGCTTGCATCCGAACGCGCGGCACTCAGCGCGGCGCGGGCCGAGCGCGATGCCCTGGCGCGGGCCTTGGCTCATGGCGGCGGCGGAGCGGCGCTGGCATCGCTGAAAGCAGAGCCTGGTTTCGAGCGCGCGCTGGCGGCGGCGTTGGGTGATGATATCGAAGCGCCGATCGCGACCGACGGACCTCGACGGTGGCAGGGAAGCGACCCCACATCGGACGATCCGGCGCTTGGTCCCGGCCTCGACCGATTGGCCGATCATGTCACCGCGCCCGATGCACTCCGCCGCCGACTGGCGCAGGTCGGGGTTGTCGACAATGACGGGGGGCAGCCACTCGCGGTCGGCCAACGGCTGGTAACGTACGACGGGGTGATGCGGCGCTGGGACGGCTTCGTCAGCGTCGGCGGTGGGGCGGCGGTGGCCGAAAGATTGCTCCGCGCCAACCGCCTGGCCGAGATCGACCGGCAACTTCCCGCGCTCGAACGATCCTTATCCGACGCCGAGGAGGCGCGCGATGCCGCTGCCGCCGCCGTCGAACGAGCGCGCTCCTCCGCCGAGCAGGCGCGCGCTGCCGTTGCCGGTGCCGAGCGTGCGGGCCGGGATGCGACCCGCGACGCCGATTCGGCCGCCACCGCACTCGAACGACTTGACGGCCAGCGCGCTGGCTTGGCCGAGCGACAGGCCGATCTCGCCGCTCTGGTTGAGGAAGGCGAACGTGCAGTCGATGTTGCGGTCCGCAATCTCGCCGAGCTTGCCGATCCGGCCGTACTTGGCGCTGAAGTCGGTCAGGCCCGCGCCGCCGCCACCGCCGCTGGTGAAGCCGTAGCCGACTGCCGCGCCCGCTCGGCCACCCGCGCGCGCGAAACCGCCGCCGACCGCGAACGCCATGCTGCGGCGGCGCGCGAAGCGGGCGAATGGCGGACGCGCGCGCTGATGGCCGAGAAACGCCTTGCCGAAACCACCACTCGCGCAATGGCGATGGAGGATGAGCAGGAGGAATTGGCCGACGAGCCAGCGCGACTCGCGCAGGAAATCGAACGGCTGGAGCGCGAGGCCGCGACCAGCGAGGCCGAGGTATCGTCCGCCGCCGCCGCCGAACGTGACGCGCAGGAAGCGGTGGCCGTCGCCGCCCGCGCCTTGGCCGATGCCGGTGAAGGCTTTGCGGGTGCTCGCGAAGCGCGGGCCGGCGCCGTGGCGCGGGCCGAGGCACAGGAAGCGCGCCGGTTCGAACTGTCGCGGGAATGCGGCGAAAAATTTGAATGTCCGCCCCCGCTCTTGCCGGGCAAGTTCGCCTTCGACGCGGCAAAGCTTGATCCTGCCGAGGTCGAACGCGAAACATTCGAGCGGCTGACCGCCGAACGCGAACGGATCGGCCCGGTCAACCTCGTCGCCGAGAAAGAGCTTGCCGAGCTGGAGGCCAGCCGCGCCTCGGGTGCAGCCGAGCGAGACGAATTGCAGGAAGCCATCAACCGCCTGCGCGGCTCAATCGGCAGCCTCAACCGGGAAGGGCGGGTCCGCCTGTTGGCCGCGTTCGAGCAGGTCGACGGCCATTTCCGAAGCCTGTTCACGACCCTGTTCGACGGCGGCCAGGCGCATCTCGAACTGGTCGAAAGCGACGATCCGTTGGAGGCGGGTCTGGAGATCATGGCCCAGCCCCCGGGCAAGCGCCTAAGCGCGCTGACCCTGTTGTCGGGCGGCGAGCAGGCGCTGACCGCAGTCGCGTTGATCTTCGGCCTGTTCCTGACCAATCCGGCGCCCATCTGCGTGCTGGACGAAGTGGATGCGCCGCTCGACGACGCCAATGTCGATCGCTTCTGCGACCTGCTCGACCGCATGACCGCGCAGACCGACACCCGGTACCTGATCGTCACGCATAATGCGGTGACGATGGCGCGGATGCACCGCCTATATGGCGTGACCATGATCGAGCAGGGGGTCAGTCGACTGGTATCGGTCGACCTTGGCGGGGCCGAGCGGCTGCTGGCGGCCGAATGACCGATCGATTTATCCCGCCTTACCCTCCACGTGGTGCAGGACCGGTCGCGGTGTGGCGTGGCTTCTTCGGCGAGCGGGCGCGGACCGCGGTCTATGGCTGGTCGAAGGCGGCGTTCGAGATCGACTACATGCAACGCCGGGTGATGGGCTATAATGTCCACATCCCGCTTACGCCCGACGCGGTCCAGCATGTCCTGCTCGATGCTGCCGCCAAATATGAGAAGCCGACGATCGTCAAAAGCCTGCTCGGGCCGGTCATCGGGCGCGGCCTGCTGACATCGGACGGGCCGTTATGGCGGGACCAGAGGCGGATTGTCTCGGCCAGCTTCGTGCCCGCCGCGGTCGATTCGCAGATCCCGACGTTCGCCGATGCGGCTCGCGCGATCATGGATCGCTGGCAATCGGGTACGCTCGACATGGCGGTGCAATCCACCGCGGTGACCATGCGGATCATCGCCGACAGCCTGTTCGGCGGCGATCCGCGCCTCACCAACGATGCCGCGTCCGAGCATATTACCGCCGCATTGGAGGCGTTCGGCGGGCGGCGGATCCAGGCATTGCTACGTCTGCCAGCCTTCGCGCTCACCCCAACCGCCCGCGCGGGCGTGCGGGGGCAAAATTATCTTCGTCAGACGCTGGCACAAGTCGTTGGCGACCGTTTCCATGACGGTCAGGAGGGGGATGACTTTCTCGGCAAGCTGGTCGCGGCGCTGCGAGCCAAGTTCGATCGGGCCGAAGCGGAAGCGCTCGCGATCGACAATGCCGCGACCTTTTACCTCGCCGGGCACGAAACCACGGCAAATGCCATGACCTGGGCCCTGTTCCTGTTGTCCGAGCAGCCCGAATTGCAGGCGCGGATCGCCCAAGAAGCGCGCGCCGCGCTGGCGGACGGGACACGCGATCCTGCGCTTCCCGAGCGACTGCCCTTGCTCCGGCAGGCGCTCGACGAGACGCTGCGCCTCTATCCGTCCGCGCCGCGCCTTGACCGTCAGGCGGTGGCGAATGACGAGATCGACGGGCACCCGGTGGCTCCAGGCGACATCGTCTCGATCTGGCCCTGGATCATCCATCGCCACACGAAGCTTTGGGACGATCCCGACGCGTTCGACATCGGTCGCTTCGCACCGAGCCGAAAGCGGGAGCGCCACCGCTTCCAATATCTACCCTTCGGTGCCGGTGCCCGCGTCTGCGTCGGCGCGCGCTTCGCCACCTATGAGGCGCTCACCATCCTTGCCCATTGGCTGTCGGTATGGGAATTCAAACCGATTGCGGGACGTGTCGTCCGAACCTCGGGGATGGTCACCCTGCGTCCATCCAACGGCCTCCCTCTGGCATTGAACAAACGCTATTGCGAGTGATTATCATTAACGCTAGGGCTCGTCTCATCGAAGGGGAGCCAAATGCGTTTGAATGTAATTCTATCGACATCTTTCCTGGCCTTGACCGTGGCGTCGCCCGCGCTCGCCAATGAGGGTGAAGATGCAAAGTCGTCCGATTCCGTGATCGAAGCCGTAGCCGATGCCGACGCTGCCGATCCGATCGTCGTCGAAGGACAGCGCGCCAGCTATGGTGCCAAATCGACCACCACCGCGACCAAGACCGACACCCCGATCCGTGACATCCCCCAGGCGATGACGGTGATCACCAAGGCCCAGATCGACGATCAGGGCCTGCGCTCGATCGGCGATTTGGTGACCTTCGTCCCCGGGGCCTCCACCGGCACCGGTGAAGCCAACCGCGACCAGATCACGCTTCGCGGCAACAACACCACTGCCGACTTTTTCGTCAACGGGTTGCGCGACGACGTCCAATATTTCCGCGACTTCTACAATGTCGAGCGGGTCGAGATCCTCAAGGGCCCCAACGCCATGATCTTCGGTCGCGGCGGCGGCGGGGGAATCATCAATCGCGTCACGGAGCGGACGACGTTCGAGTCGGCGATCAAGGGCGATGTTGGCTCAACCAGTTTCGGCGGAATTCGGGTGACTGGGGACGTCGATCATCCAATTGGCGACAATGTCGGTCTCAGGGTCAACGGGGTTTACGAGAAGGGCGAAAGTTTCCGCCGACATGTCGACCTCGAGCGCTACGGGATCAACCCGACGGTCGGCTTCACCATCGGCCCCGATACGCGCGTCGATTTATCCTACGAATATTTCCACGACCGCCGGACCACCGATCGTGGGGTTCCGTCCGACGCCCGCGGCGGAGCCGGCACCGTCGATAACCCCAACGAGCCGATCGACGGCTTCGACAAGACGTTCTTCGGTGATCCCGACCAAAGCTGTGCCCGCGCCGACGTGCATCTGGCGTCGATTGCGCTGGAACATCGGTTCAGCGAAGCCGTGACGATCCGCAATCGCACGCAATTGGGCGACTATGACAAATTCTATCAGAATGTTTATCCCAACTCGCCGGTAATCACCGGCGGGACATTGTCCTTGGCAGCCTATAACGACGTCACCAAGCGGACGAACCTGTTTAGCCAGACCGACCTGATCTGGGCGAATCGCCTTGGAGGGATCGACAATACCCTGTTGGTCGGTTTTGAATTTGGCGGCTCTGAAGGGCGCAATCAGCGCCGTAACGGCCTTTTCTCGACAACGACGACGGGACCGACGTCATTCGTTGTACCGATCAGCGATCCAACGGTGGATGTGCCCATCACTTACGTTCCCAATGGCAATAATAGCCGGGTCGAAACTCGGGTTGCGGCGCTCTACGTTCAAGACCAGCTGCGCCTTACTCCCTGGCTGGAGCTCATCGCGGGACTGCGCTTCGACCGTTTCTCGATCGACGTCGTCAATCGGAGTAACGGGCAGAACTTCGAACGCACCGACAAATTGTGGTCGCCACGTCTCGGGCTGATCGTGAAGCCAATGCCCAACCTTTCACTCTATGCCAGCTACAGCCGGTCCTTTCTCCCGCAGTCGGGCGACCAGTTCAACAGCCTCAACCTGACCGGTGAAGCGCTCAAGCCCGAACGCTTCGACAATTACGAGATCGGTGCGAAGTGGGAGCCCGTCGAGGGATTGCTCGCGACCGCGGCACTGTATCAACTCGATCGCAATAATGCCCAGGCGCGCGATCCCCTGAACACGCAATTGATCGTGTTGACCGGAGCCCAGCGCAGCCGAGGTCTGGAGATCGGTCTGGAACGGAGCATTAGTGACCGCTGGCAGATTTCCGCCGGCTATGCGTGGCAGGATGCCAAGATTAGTGAGACTACCACGGCAGCTCCCGCCGGCCGCAGGGTGCCGTTGGTGCCGAAGCACAGTCTTTCGATATGGACTCGATATGAAGTCGCCCCCCGGCTTGCACTCGGACTCGGCGCGGTGGCGCGAACGAAAAGCTACGCTTCGATCAGCAATCAGGTGAAACTGCCCGGCTATACCCGGGTCGATGCCGCCGCCTTTTACAAGGTGATGCGCGGGATCGAGGCGCAGGTGAATGTCGAAAATCTGTTCGGCGCCGATTATTTCCCGGCGGCGCATAGCGACAACAACAGCGCGCCCGGCGCGCCGCGCAACGCGAAGCTGACGCTTCGCTTCGGGCTCTAGGCGGCGAGGGTTCGCACGCGGTCGCGAATCCGGGTGAGGTCGGCAACGAACTTCGCCCGTTCGCTCCGCCGCGCCGCTTCGTCGGGCAGGCGCAGCAGGAAGCTCGGGTGCACCGTCACCCAGCATTCGCTGTCGTCGGCCAGCGTCAGCGGCGCATCGCGCACCTTGCCGATGGTCACAGTCTTTCCGGTCAGTGAGCGCGCGGCGGTGGCCCCGAGTGCCACGGTCAACGCCGGGCGGATCAGTCCGCGCTCCTGCTCCTGCCACCATCGGCAGGCGTCGATTTCACTGACGTCGGGCCGCGCGTGAATCCGCTTCTTGCCGCGCAGGACGAACTTGAAATGCTTGACCGCATTGGTGACATAGGTCGTCGACCGGTCGATCCCCGCTTCGACCAACGCGGCGTCGAACAATTGCCCCGCCGGGCCGACGAACGGCCGCCCCGCCAGATCCTCCTGATCGCCCGGTTGCTCGCCAACGAAGATGATCGACGCGTCGAGCGGCCCTTCGCCGAACACCGTCTGGCTCGCACACTTGTACAAGTCGCAGCGGGTGCAGACGGCGGCCTCGTCGCGCAGTGCTTCCCATGACGCCTGGACATTCGACCGCGGCATCTCCTGGCTCCTCGACGTTTCGATCATCGCCGCCGCGCGCGCTTGCGCTTCCGCCAGAAGCCCGCCGATAAGTGCCGTCTCGGGCATGTTCTTCCAATATTTCTTGGGCATTTCCTTGGTCATCGCCTTCACCTTGACCCGCGCGGGGTTGAAGATGCTGGCGTAATAGGTCTTCCAGGTCTCCTCGACCGGGTCGCCGTCGGGAGCATCGCGGCGGGTCGCACCGGGACTGGTGGTGAGCGTCGATTCATCCCAGTGGATGCACAGCTCGGGCGTCAGGATCGACCAGCGCATGTTGGCGAAGCGGCGGCTGAAAAACCCCGCTTCGCGCCGGACGATATGATGGTCGGGCTCGAACCATGCCACGAACCGCGCTCCGCTCTCATCCTCCACTTCGCGAAAGCGAACGAAGGCATGCATCTTGTGGGCGTCGCGGCGCACATCCTTGGCCATTTTCTCCAGCCGATCGACCAAGGGATCGGCGCGATCCTCAAGCCCCTTTTTATTCGATCGAAGTTTGCACAGCAAAGCATATAGCAAGGCGAACCGCTCAGGATCGGAATGGCAGATCGCCGCTTTGGCCAAATCGACGAACGCGCGCAGCACCGCGAAGCTTGGACCAGTCGGAGCCGGCGTCGCATCCCCGCCGAACAGGTCCGCTTCGCCGCCCTTAACCTCCCATACGATCGCCGCCGGGGGAATACCCGCTTCGGCCAACCCGCGCGCAGCATCCCGCCAGCCGTCGAAATCGTCTTCGCTCGCCAACAGCACGCGGTGCGCGTCGATCATCGGACCGTCCGCTAACATTGTGCGGCTAGCATCGCGCGGGCAGCATCAGCCGATCTTTTCGGCGATCTTCTCATCCGCGCCCGATTCCGCCCGCTCGATTTCCTCGGGCTTGATCGCGTTATAGGCATCCTTCAGTTGGATCGCCTTTTCCGCGCCCAGATCCTTGAGCGCGTCGGGGAAGATGGTTTCTTCCTCTTCCTTGATATGGTCGAGATAGGTGTCCTTGACCGCGCGAAAGCTCGCCATCCAACCAGTCGATCCGAAATCCACTTCGTCGGTCGCCTGGAAGGCTTCGGTGATCTCGTGATGGTCCTTGGCGGCATGCTGGGCATATTCGCGCATTTCCACCTCGGCCATCAGCGTCGCATAGAGCGTCACTTCCTCGCTCGACGCATGGGCGGTCGCCTCGATCTTGAACGCTTCGTACAAGTCGCGCCGCTCGGGCGTATCGCCCTTGGTTTCCTCGATCGCCGCGATCATCTCGCGATGCTTGTTGTGATCCACGATCAGTCGTTCGAAAATGTTGGTCGCCGCCATCTTCTGTCTCCCTTGTTCCCGCTGCAACGGCTCAGGCGGCAAACAGGTTCAATTGTTCAGCCTTGGGCGCGACTAGGGTTCGCAGATCAGCCCGGTCGGTGAGCAAGGTCGGTCGCCAGTCCGATGTCACGATGAACGGTCGTACCTTGGCCACGGACACTGTCAGTCGCGCGACATCCGCCAGGGAAATCGCCCGCCAGCGGCGCGATTTCAGGATCCGTCCGACCGCCTTGGTGCCGAGCCCCGGGACGCGCAGCAACTGCTCGCGGGGTGCACGATTGACGTCGACCGGAAAACTGCCGCGAAACTTGAGTGCCCATGCCAGCTTGGGATCGATGTCGAGCGGCAACATGCCGTCCGCATCGGCCGCGCTGACCACTTCGGCTGGCTTGAAGCCATAAAACCGCATCAGCCAATCGGATTGATACAGCCGATGTTCGCGCATCAGCGGCGGGCGTTTCAGTGGCAGGACCGCCGATGGCGATGGGATGGGCGAAAAGGCCGAATAATAGACCCGGCGAAGCGCATAACGATCGTAGAGCTGGCTGGCACGCACCACGATGTCGCCATCGCTCGCCGCGTCCGCGCCGACGATCATCTGGGTCGACTGGCCCGCCGGGGCAAAGCGCGGCGCGGACTTATATTTCTTCCGCGCATCCTTGCCGTCCTCGATCTCGATCTTGGTCGATTTCATCGCCCCGTCGATCCGTTCTGCGGATTTCTCCGGCGCCAATCGCTCCAACCCCGCACGGGTCGGCATCTCGACATTGATCGAGACGCGGTCCGCGTGAAGCCCGGCCTGGCGGACCAGTTCGGGATCGGCGTCGGGAATGGTCTTGAGATGGATGTACCCTCGGAAATCATGATCTTCGCGAAGCGACCGCGCCACCTCGACCATCTGCTCCATCGTGTAATTGGAGGAGGCAATAATGCCCGACGACAGGAACAGCCCCTCGATATAGTTACGCTTGTAGAAATTGAGCGTTAGCTGAACGACTTCTTCGGCGGTGAAGCGCGCTCGGCGGACGTTGGAGCTCTTTCGGTTGATGC
Source organism: Pseudomonadota bacterium (assembly GCA_040385545.1). Taxonomy (GTDB): domain Bacteria; phylum Pseudomonadota; class Alphaproteobacteria; order Sphingomonadales; family Sphingomonadaceae; genus Sphingomicrobium. Next base: position 19,990 of record JAZKHF010000279.1, on the reverse strand, counting down.
AATAATGGCAATCGAAAATACAGCTGTTGGTCAGCAGGATCTTGAGCAGGGAAATGCACCGACCATCGGGCGCATAGGCATGACAGATGCCCATCCCCTCGGTCGATCCCATACCCTTACCGCCCCGACTGTCGCGCTTCGACGTGCCCGACGACGCGCAGGACGCGTCATATTTCGCCGCATCGGCAAGAATGGCGAGCTTTTCGCGCGTATCTAATTGAGCCATATGTTCACTCTATGTTCTTACTCACGGAGAGTCGAGCGAAATCAGTTGGATGGCGTTGTTTGAATAGCACGTGATTGCCTATCGCAGCGCTTCGATTAGGCTGCGCGTCTCAGGGGAGAAACTTCATGCGCCACTATCATGTTGCGGCCGTCGCCGCCGTCCTTCTGGCCTCTGCTGCACCCGCGTTTGCCGGACCAACCGAGGATTTGAAGGCGCTGACCGACGATTATTGGGCCTTCGTAATGAAGGAATTTCCGACCTTCGCGTCGCAGCTTGGTATCCGCGACTATGACGATAAGTTGAGCGACATCAGCCTGGCGGCGGAAGACCGGCGGGCGGCCGCGGCGGCGGCATATCTGGTGCGACTGGATGCCATCCCCGACGCTGGCCTGTCGGCCGCGGACCAGATCAACAAGGCGATCCTGAAGCGCGGTCTGGCGGAATCGGTTGAAGCGAACCGCTTCGGCCAGCGTATGATGATCTTTTCCAATCGCGGCGGTTGGCATCAGCAGATTGCCGGCCTGGCCGACGGACTGACCTTCAAGACCAAGGCCGATTACGACAATTACCTCAAGCGGCTGGCGGCCTATCCGGCGCTGAATGATGAAGCGCTCAAAATCAGCACCAGGGCGATGAACGAAGGCTTTGTTTTGCCCTGCGCCTCGCTCGACGGGTTCGAAGACACGGTGTCGGGCGTGATACCCAGCGATGCGACCAAGTCGCGGCTCTACTCGCCCTTCGCCGCGGAACGACCAGCGACGGTGGCGGCGAGCGAGTGGAGCGCCTTGCAGGGGCGGGCGCGGGCCTTGATCGATGGCGATCTGCGCCGTGCCTATGCCAAGCATCTCGGCTGGTATTCGGGCCAGTATAAGCCGAGATGCGCCACCGCGATCGGGGCCTCCGCTTTGCCCAATGGGAAGGCCTGGTACGCCTACAAAATCCGCAACCAGACGACGACCAATCGAACCGCGGAAGACATTCACCAGCTTGGCGTGTCGGAGGTGAAGCGAATCCGCACCGAAATGGAAGCGGTCGCCAAGAAGGCCGGCTTCGCGAGCCGCGAGGCGATGATCGCCGACCTTCGCACCAACCCGAAATATTATGCGAAGACACCCGAAGAGCTGATGGAAGCGACGGCGCGGGAACTGAAAAAGATCGATGGCAAGATGCCGTCTCTGTTCACCCTGCTGCCGCGACTGCCCTACGGCATTCGCGAAATTCCCGCCGAGATCGCGCCCGGCACGACGACCGCTTATTACAATAGCGGATCGCCCGAGAATGGCATCGCCGGCACCTATTACGTCAACACGTCGAAGCTGGACCAGCGGCCGCTGTGGGAGATCCCGCCGCTGTCGGTGCATGAGGCGGTCCCCGGCCATCACCACCAGATCGCGCTCCAGCAGGAACTCGACATGCCCGCATGGCGGCGCAACGGCACCTTTTTCACCGCCTTCGTCGAAGGTTGGGGCCTCTACTCGGAGCGGCTCGGGATCGAGATGGGGCTCTACGATACGCCGGCCAAAGATATGGGACGGCTAAGCTATGAAATGTGGCGTGCGACACGCCTGGTTGTCGACACGGGGATGCATGCGAAGGGTTGGACCAAGCGCCAAGCGATCGACTTCATGACCGACAATAGCGCGCTGTCAGCGGCCAATATCGAGGCCGAGGTCAACCGCTATATCGCCAATCCCGGCCAGGCGCTGGCCTACAAGATCGGCGAACTCAAGATTCGCGAATTGCGATCGCGGGCGGAAACCGCTCTGGGGACCAAGTTTGACCTGCGCCGCTTCCACGACGCGGTGTTAGGTGAAGGCGCAGTGCCGCTCGACCTGCTCGAAGCACAGATCGACCGATGGATCGCGGCGGAAAAAACGCGCGCTTAATTGCGCGGGGTGCTGTCCGAGGTCGTCTGTTCGCGGCGCTCGTTAAACGCCTGGCGAGTCAGCTGGTTGACGCAGCCGGTGAATCCGCCGGGACCGACCGGCGAACAGCTGTTGGTGCCGGTCGCGCCGACCGTCTCGAAACTGCGCGCGCGGGCCGCCCACGCCTGACGCGACTGCAGCGAACCGCCCTGCCGGAACCGCTCGGGGATGCGATAGCGTTCCGTCTCGGGCTTTCGTGCGCAAACCACGATTTCGTCGTCGGTCGATCGCGGGCAGGGGTCGGTGCCATAGACGATGATCTCGCTGACCTTGCCATTCTGGGCGAGAGCGGGCGCGGTCGGCAGGGCCAGCGCGACGAGGCCAAGCGCGGCGGCGCCAAGGCTGAGCGGCAGTTTCGACATGATCAATCCTTTCGTCGGAATAACCGGTTGTGGCGCTTCCAAGTTCCTCAAATCCGTTTCGACAGGCCGATCGCCACGCGGCATCCGGCGCGAATCGCCGCTGTCAGCACGGGATAGCCCGGGGCATTCTCCGACCCAAGCGCGCGCGCGGTATCGCGATGCTCCAGTTCTTCGGTGCGGAAATCCTCGATGTCGGCGGCAAGCTCGGGGTCGCTGTCGCCAAGTTCGTCCAATTGGGCCGAATAATGACGGTCGATCTCGGTCTCGACCGCATCGGTGCAGGCCATTGCAGCTTCCTCGGAGATCAGCGCGGTGGCCGCGCCGAGCATGAAGCCGGCGACATTCCACATCGGCTGCAGCGCGGTTGGACGGACCCGGCGTTCGGCCAGCAGGGCATCGAACCGATCTAGGTGGCGCTGCTCCTGCCGCGCCATGCGCGCGATCTGGTGCGCGGCATGGCTGCCCTTGGCGAGAACCGCAAGCTGCCCTGCATAGATCCGGGTCGCGCCATATTCGCCGGCCTGATTGACCCGCAGCATGCTGTCGGTGTCGATCCGCCGGTCTCCGGGACGCCAGTCGGTCATGCGCCGGCTCGCTTAAGCTGGAGCGCGATGAATATGGCCGATCCCAGCGAGAGGATCGCGTTCCATCCTGCCATGCTGATGGTCAGGAATTTGAACTGCACCTCGTCGCAGCGCACCAGCGGCACGTTCATGATATCCTCCAGCGTCATCGTTCCGGCGCTCGCACAGCGGGTCAGCCCTTCCCACCAGCCATATTCGACCCCGGCATGAAACACGCCGATCGCGCCCGAGACGGCAATGGCGAGGGCGGCAAGGCCGGTCAACAGGCGGGCGTTGCGGCTCGGCGCGGCGAACAGGAAGGCGAGCGCGGCTATGCCAACCGCAGCGAAATGCGGCCAGCGCTGCCAGTAACACATCTCGCACGGATAAAGCCCGCCGACATATTGCGACAGATAAGCTCCCGTCAGCAACGCTCCGGGTACCCCGAGCGCGAGCAAGCGGGCGAGCGCCGCGGGGGCCGGTCGCGCCCCTGTCATTGCAATGCTCGCCATGCCGGTCCTAGCGGGCGCGGGTCGGGGTCGAAGGTGCCGCCGGGGACAAGCGCTTCAGTGTCCGGATCGCATAATCCAGCTGGAAGTCCTTGATCCCGCGCTTCTCCAGTTCCTTGGCGGTGGCGCTGAAGCGCGGGTCGGTGCCATTGTCCTTCTCCAGCACCTCATCCTTGACCCCCGACTGGCTAACCAAATGGCGGCGAAGGTCGGCTTCGCGGATCGCCGGACGGTCCTTGTAATCCGGGTCGGACAGCTGTGGCACGACGATATCGGGGTCGATTCCGCCGGCCTGCACTGACTTGCCCGACGGCGTGTAATAACGCGCGATGGTCAGTCGTAGCGCGCTGGTGGCATTCAGTTCCTGCACGCCCTGGACCGAACCCTTGCCGAAGCTGCGTTCGCCCATCACGATTGCCCGGTGATGGTCCTGCAATGCACCGGCGACGATTTCCGCCGCGGAAGCGCTGCCGACGTCGACCAGCACGATGATCGGCAGGCCGTGGGCCATGTCGCCCGGCTTGGCGCTCCAGCTCTGGAAGTCGCTCTTCTCGCGTCCGCGCTCGGACACGATTTCGCCGCGTTCCAGAAAGGCGTCGCTGACCCGCACCGCTTCGTTGAGCAACCCGCCCGGGTTTGAACGGAGGTCGATGATATAGCCGGTCGGCTTGCCGCCGGTGGCCTTGTCGATCGCGGTCAGCGCGGCTTCGGTCGCCGCGCCGGTATTGCCGGCAAAGGTGTTGATGTTGATGATCCCGATGCCGTCCTTGATCTCCCACTTGACCGGGCGAAGCTCGATCTTGGCGCGGGTGATGGTCAGGTCGAACGGCTTGTCGCGGCCAAGGCGGACGACGCTGAGCGTGATCTTGGTTCCCGGCGGGCCGCGCATCCGCTCGACGGCCTTGTCCAGTTCCAGCCCGTAGAGCAATTGCCCGTCGATATGGGTGATGTAATCGCCCGCCTTCATGCCCGCGGCGAAGGCCGGCGTATCCTCGGTCGGGGTGATCACCTTGACCGCGCCATCCTCCATCGTGACCGACAGGCCAAGCCCGCCGTAATTGCCGTCGGTGGTGGTTCGGAGCGAGGCATAGTCCGATCCTTCCATATAGGAAGAATGGGGGTCCAGCGCGGCCAACATGCCGTCGATCGCTCCCTTGACCAGCACATGGTCGTCGACCTTGTCGACATAATTGGCACGAACCTGGTTGAACACATCCATGAAGGTGTCGAGTTCCTTCATCGTGCTGGCATCGGCGGCGGCCAGCGAACTGGTCGTCAGCGGGATCATGGTCAGGGCTCCGACCACCGCGAGCGGAGGGAGCAACTTGGCGAGACGCTTCATGAATCAATTCCTCGCTTGGAGTTGGCCTATCTTAGCCTCGCCCGGCCTTAATGGACAGTGACTAGGACGATCCGGCCAGGAGGACTGCCGAACGGGGCCGCCCCTTGATCGACAATTCCAGCGTGACCGGTCCGAGTGCGCGGCCAATCGGCGCGCCGCGCACGACTCGGGCACCTTCCGTCACGGACGATCGCACGCCGATCAGCAGGCTCATCCAGCCGCCGCCATGGTCGATCACCATGATGCCGTCATGACGTCGATAGGGGCCTGCAAAGAGGATCACGCCATCGGTCGGCGCGAGGACGGGCGCATCGACGCGCGTAGCAAAGGTCGTGCCGCGCGATCGTATTCCGCTGGCACTGATCTGGCCCAGCCCGTCGATCACCGGTGCATCGACCGGCAGCGTGATCACGAAGGGCGAGGCCTCACCGACTCGCTCGGGCGGAAACGGTCGGCGCGGCGCGGGGGGAAAGGCAGCCAACGCCTGCGCCAACCGGCGACCTGCCCGATCCCGCTCCCATTGGTTGCCAAGCGTCGCCGCGCCTTCGCTGGCAATCGTCATGCGGTCGTCGGCGCCAATCGCTCCGGCGTCGAGTGTCGCGGCTCGATCGAGGGCCTTTTTCTCCAGCGCGGCGAATGCTTGCTGGCGCTTCGCAAGCGCGACCCGAGCGCTGGCCAGATCGCTGCGGGCCAGACGCGCTTTCTCCGCCAACATTCGGCTGGCGGCGAGGTCCGCGGAAAGACCGGCGCTCTCGGCGCGAATCCGCGGCACCGCCACTTCAAGTAATGATCGCATTCGTACCATGCCCGACAGGTCGCGCTCGTCGGCCAGGCTGACCAGCGGCGGTCGGCGGCCCAGATTGACCAGACCGGCGACCAGCGCCGCAGCGGGTGCCTGCTTGGCCGACAGCCGTTCCTCATTCGCTCGGACCAGAGCCTCGCGAACGGCGAGTTCGGCATCCATCACGCTGATCTGGGCCTCAGCGGCGGCGATTGCCGCGCCAGCGGTCAGCCGGTCAGCGGCAAGCCGGGCTGATTCCCCACGCGCCTGGCCCGCGGCCGTCGAAAGGCGCCGTGCCTCATTTTCCGCCTGGGCGGCCTCCGCTCGGATTTTTGTCAGGGCCGACGGCGGCGACGGCTGGGCGAAACTCGATGCGGCCGCCAACGGTGTCAGCATCAGGGTGAAGAAAATGGCGCGGTTCACGCCGCTAACCCTCGCGATGATAAGGGTGATTGGCAAGGATGGATGTCGCGCGGAACAGTTGCTCGGCAAGCATCGCCCGCGCCATCATGTGCGGCCAGGTGGCGGGCCCGAACGACAGGATCAGGTCCGCGCTCGCCCGGAGCGCGGTGTCATGGCCATCCGCCGCCCCAATCAGGAACCGCGCCTCGCGCTTGCCGCCGTCGCGCCAGCTTTCCAGTTTACGCGCAAACTCGACCGACGACAGCGTATCGCCTTGCTCGTCAAGCAGGATGGTGACGCTGGCCGGCGGCACGGCGGGAAGGGTGCCGCCGCGATCGGGCAACTCGGTGACCTTGGTTGGCCACGCGATGCGCTTGAGATAGCGATCGACCAGTTCCGCCTCAGGCGATCGGCCGATCTTGCCGCGCGCGATGATGTGGAGCTGCACCGCTTAGCGGTCCGCCAGTTGATAGTAGACCATGCGCGACGCATCGGCGATAATCTTGGCGCGCGCCGCTCCATCGGTGATCCCGCGCGTAAAGACGGCGATCACATAGCGACGAGCTCCGGGCAGGGTGACGATTCCAGCATCGTTGCTGATCCCGCCCAATGTTCCGGTCTTATGTTCCACCCGCGTGCCGGCTGGCAGGCCACCAGCAATACGATCCGCACCGGTTTCGCAGCGGCTCATGACATCGATCAGGAAGCCCCGGCTTTCCTTGCTTAGCAATTCTCCGCGATCGTGGCGCTGGAGAAAGTCGGCGATCCCGAGCGGTGTCGCGGTGTCGCGTGGGTCGATGTCGAAGCGCGCGGAAATCGAGGGGCGCAGTGCATCGGCGGGCTTATCACTGTCCCATAAAGTCTGGGCGGCGGATTTGCCGGGCAACAAGGGCAGGCCGAGATTGTCGAGTACCAGCTGGGCGATGGTGCGATCCATCCGCACATTCGCCAATTGTTTCTGGTTCAGCCAGCGTTGGATCTTTTGCGGTCCGCCAAGATCGGCGACCAGCATGTCGGTGGCGGTGTTGTCGCTGACGCGCATCATCAGCTCGATCAGATTGGCGGCACTCAAGGTGACGCCGCGATGTGGCATCAGCTTCGCAATCCCGTCCGACCCGACGCGCCACTTCTCATCGAGCGAAATCTGACGATCGAGCGTCCGGCGTCCGGAATCGACTTCGCTCAGGTAGGCGGCGGCGACTGCCAGTTTGACGACGCTTGCCATCGGGAAGCGTTCGTTGCCATTGACTGCGACGCGTTCGCTGGTCTGCAAATCAACGACTGCAATCCCGACCCGGCCGACCGATTGCACGGCGAGCGCATCGAGTTTGGGCTGGATGGCCGAAAGCGGCGTCGACCGAACAAACAGCGCGTCGGCTGGCGATGGTTGCTGTGCCTGTGCATATCCGGGCGATGCAAATGGAACGGCAAACGCAGCGAGCGCGATCAGCCCCGCGCGGATCATCGGCTTAGGCGCCAGGCGCGGCGACCGCGGGGGCGGCGCTGGTTTCGTCGCCAAACGCCCACATCCGCTCCAGATTGTAAAAGCTGCGGACTTCAGGGCGGAACAAATGGACGATCACGTCGTCGGCATCGATCAGCACCCAGTCCGCCGTCGGCAGGCCTTCGATCCGCACCGGCTTGCCAAACTCCGCCTTGATCCGCTCGGCCAGCTTGGCCGCCATCGACGCCACCTGGCGTGACGACCGCCCGCTGGCGATCACCATATGATCGGCGATCGACGACTTTCCGGCCAGCGGGATCGAGATCATCTCGACCGCCTGGTCATCATCGAGGGACTTGGTGATGAGGCTATGAAGCGCCGCAACGTCCACGGGCTTTTCCGTGCTGCCGGTGGGCAAGATGCTTTCGGACTTCGAACGAGGGTCGGCCAAGATGGCTCCTATGACAGGGTGGATTCGGGGTGGGCGGCAGCACCGGGTTCGCGGCGATGCCAGAAAGGGTCTTGGCCACGAAGCAGAGTGGCGGAAGTCGGATCGGACGGCAGGCGAAGGAAGGTGATCGCCGGTGCACTCCACGTCGTCCACTCGGGCGCGGTGGCCGCAGGGCGGACGAATCCCCTCAGCCAGCCCATCGCGCGGGCCGCGCGGGCAGGGCCATCATACCCCGGGCGGGGAAGTACCGCAATCGGCACCATTGCGGCCAGCCTACGCCATTGCTTCCACTGATGAAATTGGGTCACAGTATCGGCGCCCATCAGCCAGATGAAATCGTGGCGCGGATAATGGCCGAGCAAAGCAGCGACGGTATCGACGGTGTAGATCGTGCCCACTTTGGCCTCGAAATCCTTGACCTTGATCCGGCTTCGACGGGCGATGTGGCGGGCGGAGGCCAGGCGGGCGGCATAGGGCGCCATGCCTTTCTTGGGTTTCAAGGGATTGCCGGGTGACACCAGCCACCAGATTTCGTCGAGCCCGAGCGCTTCCATCGCGGCGAGGCTCGTGGCGCGGTGGCCGCGATGGGCCGGGTTGAAGCTTCCGCCGAGAAGTCCGATGCGCCGTGCCATTCGCACGGTGCCTACCATCCCCCCTCGACCGGCGCCACCGCCCACGATTATGATGACATGCTAGGGGGAGGCGAATGAGCGAGATCGAGGGCGTCGGAGAACTGGTCACGGGCGCTGCCCTGGCGGCGGCGATCGAGCCGTCGGCGGGGAGCACGGCGATCCGGCGCGACGGAGATTGCCTCAATTGCTCGACCCCGCTTACTGGCGCTTATTGTTCGGCGTGCGGCCAAAAAGCGCGCGTGCCGAGATCGCTTCGCACCTTTTTCGGCGATCTTGTCGCTGGCCTGTTCAATTTCGAGGGCAAGATCTGGCGTACCTTGCCGATGCTGGCGTGGCGGCCGGGCGAAATGACACGCCGCTATGTCGAGGGCGAGCGGGCGCGGTTCGTGTCGCCGGTGGCGCTGTACCTGTTCACCGTGTTCGCGATGTTTGCCGTCCTGAACTTCACCGGCTCGATGGGCGGCATGATGGACGACGGGCTGGACAAGGCATCCACTGCGGAACGCACGGAACTGACCAGGTTGGAGACGGAGCGGCAGAGGGGGGTCGAACGCCAGGCGGATGTAGCCGCCATCGATGTTCGGATCGCGGCCAAGAAGCGGGATATCGCCGAACTCGAAAAGGTCAAAAGCGGGCAGATCGTCAACATCGACGGTCAGGAAGACCAGGATGCACCGCAGTGGCTGAAGGTGGCTGCAGCAAAGATCCAGGCCAATCCCGAGGCCTTTATCGCCAAGGTGCAGGATGCGGCGTCGAAATACAGCTGGCTGCTCATTCCCCTGTCGGTGCCGTTCGTGTGGCTGCTGTTCCCGTTCAGCCGCCACTACCACCTGTACGATCACACCGTATTCGTGACCTATTCGCTGGCGTTCATGATGATGCTGGTCATCGCTGCGGGCCTGCTGGTGTCGACCGGCCTCACCAGCGTCGCATCCTTATTGTTCTTCATCCCGCCCATCCACATGTACCGCCAGCTTCGCGGTGCCTATTTGCTGGGACGGATCAGCGCCTTCGTCCGGACACTGATGCTGGTGACTTTTTCCTGTATTGTGGCGACCCTGTTCATGGTGGTCGTCTTCGCGATCGGCGCGCTTTAGCGACAGGGATGCTTTGCGGCCATGATACGGTTGGTTGCCTCGGTCATATTGATTCGCTGGCGCTCTGCGGGCGGGATCGCCGCCAGACGCGCCATATATTCGTCCGACCCGAGTTTCGTTTCCGGGGGCGCGCAATAGCGCGGCTTGCGACCGGCCGCTTTGTCGGCCTTGTTGCGAGCGGACGCCGCCTGCCCCGCAGCCTGGCCCTCCGTCATCAGCGCCTTGATTTCGTCCCGTGACAATAATGCCAGCGGTCCCTTGGCCTTCAGCTTGTTGGCGCGTTGCAGGAACGCCTCGGCATTCATCGACTGGGCCGCTGCCGCGACCGGAACCGACAGCAGGATGGCGGCAAGACACAATTTCAAACGCATGGACAATTCTCCCCGCCCGACACTGAGCCGGGCGGGGATTAACGTCTATTGAATGAGACTCAAGCCCCCGCCGCCGCCGGCCCGCCGAGACCGGGCTTGGGCCGCTTCGTCTTGGGGATCGACGATCCGGCGGTGGGAAGCACCGTCGGCACGTTGGCGCCGCGATCGATCTTCTCGCCCGCGATGATCGCCTTGATCTCGTCGCCGGTCAGCGTCTCGAGCTCAAGCAGCGCACCTGCAACGGCGTGCAACTGATCGACATTGGTCGAGATGATCTCGGTGGCGCGAGCATGGCCGCCATCGACCAGCCGACGAATTTCGGCATCGATCAACAAGGCCGTTTCATTCGACATATTGTGCCGCTGGGTCTGCGAATAACCCAGGAACGTCTCGCCCTGGGCTTCCTCATATTGCAGTGGACCGAGCTTGTCGGACATGCCCCACTGCATAACCATCGCGCGGGCCAGCTTGGTCGCCTGCTGGATGTCCGACGATGCACCCGAAGACACCTTGTCGTGGCCGAAGATCACTTCCTCCGCGACCCGACCGCCCATGACCGAAGCCAGGTCGGCATACATTTTGTCGCGATGATAAGAGTAATTGTCGCGTTCCGGCATCGACACCACCATCCCAAGCGCCCCGCCGCGCGGAATGATCGTCGCCTTGTGGATCGGATCTGAGGCTTTTTCATGGACACGGACGAGGGCGTGACCGGCCTCGTGATATGCAGTCATTTTCTTCTCGTCGTCCGTCATCACCAAAGAGCGCCATTCGGTGCCCATGATGACCCGGTCCTTGGCCAGTTCGAACTGGGCCATGGCGACCAGCCTCTTGCCCAGCCGCGCCGCCATCAGTGCCGCTTCGTTGACCAGGTTTGCGAGGTCGGCACCGGACATGCCGGGCGTTCCGCGCGCCAGCGTGCGGGCATCGACGTCGGGGGCCAGCGGCACCTTTTTCATATGTACGTCGAGGATCTTCATCCGACCCTCGATATCGGGCAGCGGCACCGTCACGCGGCGATCGAAGCGACCCGGACGAAGCAGCGCCGGGTCGAGCACGTCGGGGCGGTTGGTGGCGGCGATGATGATGATGCCCTCATTGGCATCGAAGCCATCCATCTCGACCAGCAATTGGTTGAGCGTCTGCTCACGCTCGTCATTGCCATTGCCCAGCCCGGCGCCGCGATGGCGGCCGACCGCGTCGATTTCGTCGATGAAGACGATGCAGGGAGCGGACTTCTTGGCTTCGGCGAACATATCGCGCACGCGGCTGGCACCGACGCCGACGAACATTTCGACGAAGTCCGAGCCCGAGATGGTGAAGAAGGGCACGCCGGCCTCACCGGCAATCGCGCGGGCGAGCAGGGTCTTGCCTGTGCCGGGCGATCCGACCAGCAGCGCGCCCTTGGGGATCTTGCCGCCAAGGCGCGCGAACTTGCCCGGATCGCGCAGGAACTCGACGATCTCCTGAAGCTCCTCGCGGGCTTCATCGATGCCGGCGACATCGGCGAAGGTTACCTTGCCCGATTTTTCGGTCAGCATCTTGGCGCGGCTCTTGCCGAAGCCCATCGCCCCGCCGCCCGAGCTTTTCTGCATCTGGCGCATGATGAAAAAGGCGATGCCGATCATCAGGATGAAGGGCAAAGACTGGATCAGCAGATATTGCCAGATGCTCGAGCTTTCCTCGGCCTTGACCGACACCGTGCCGCCGCGGCCGATCACCCGTTCCGACACGTTGGCATCCTTGGGCGCCACCGTCTTGAAGGTCTTCGAATCGTTGAGGACGCCGGAGATATTGCTGTTGCCGGTCGGGGTACCGGCGATGGCGATGCTTTTCACATTGCCTTCATCGACCTGTTTGACGAAGTCGGAATAGGCCATTGCCGTCCCAGGAGCCTCGCGGCTGCCGCCGATCGACTGAACGAAAAACACCAGCACCAGCAGGATGCCGATCCAGATAAACAGGGACTTGGTCCAGGGATTGGCCGGCTTCTTGTCGTTCATGTCGATCCGTCTTTCGGTGAGGCTGGTTTTAAAATAGGCGTTTCCGCCCGAACTACAATGCATAGTCCAGCCCTGTGTCATCGCGGGGCGGCGCGGCGCCTTCGGGTCGCCGACGTTGCCTGCGATCTCGGCACGCGCCAGAACAAATCTGAATGCCATCCCGAGTCCCGAAACGGGCCCATCATTAATTTGACATTAATTTAACAACGAGCGACTCTACGAATGAAATCATCTCGGGGGAAATTTGAAATGCGCAGTCTATCGATGGTCCTATTGGGCGTGCTCGCGTTCGTCGCGACGCCGCAAGCGGCATCGGCGCAGACCGTCACTTTCAGTGGCTCCTCGTCGACCGACGGCACCGACGGCAACATCCGCGCCTTCACCGTGGGCAATGGGATCCAGGGTCAGGCATCGGCCTGGTCGATCGACGGAAGCACGCTGGAGCAAGCCTATCTCGGCCTCTATTCGAACGGCTTGGGCGTCACCAACAATAATGAGGGTAACGGCAGCACCAGTGCCACCCACGCGACTGATAATTACGGTCAGTCGGACTTCATCCTGTTGGTGTTCAACCAAGCGGTGAACATTTCGTCGGCGCGTCTCACGCCCTACGACGTCAGCTCGACGCCGAACGATAACGATGCGCTTGTCGCCTATGCCAATTTCGCGCTTCCATTCACGATGACGCCGACCCCGGTTGCGCTCAACAGTGGCCTGTGGGCCGCGCTCGCCGCAACCGACTATAATGTCGCCGGCAACATGACCGCGCCCAACTGGACCTCGCTGAACTCGACTGGCCTGTTCGGCAACGCCTGGATCATCGGCGCGTCGTGGCCAAACCTCGACGCCAATGACGATGGCTTCAAGCTGACGGCGATCAATGTCACCGCGGCGGTGCCCGAACCGTCGACCTGGGCGATGATGCTGATCGGCTTTGGTGGCATCGGCGTGTCGATGCGCCGTCGCCGCAAGACGGAAGGCACGCGGCTACAGGCTGCCTAGGCGTTCAAATCCAACCAACTGACGGGGGCGTGATCCATCGGATCGCGCCCCTTCTGTCGTTGCTTGTTTAGCGCCGCCGTCTTGCCTCTCGCGCCAGCCGCCAGTGCGGGCCGCCGCCAAGCTTCAGCCCGGACAGGGTCACCGTGCGGCCCGCTGCAAGCGCGCTCAGCGCGCGGTCGAGGTCGGGGCCGCGGGGGCGGGTGGCGGCAAGGCGGTCGAACGCGGCAAGCAGCAGGCGCCGCTGCAATTCGCGAGGCAGGCCGTCGGGGTCGATCGAGACACCCGCATCGTCTTGCGCCAGGCGCGACGGGATCAACCCATCGATCGCCCATTCGATCGCTTCGTCGGCATCGGCCAGCCAGCGGGCGCTGCTGGCAAGGCGTTCGGCGTCGGCCCAGTCGGCGTCGGCCAACAGGCCGCGGAAGCGGGTGCGGTCGTGGCGCGGGTCGCGGTTGGTGGGATCGTCGACCGGTGTCAGGTCGGCAGCCGCGACGATTGCGCGCAGATCGGTACGGCGCCAGTCGAGCAACGGGCGCACAAGCACCACGCCAGGCTCCAGCACGCGGCGGCGGCGGGTCGCGGCGAGACCCGACAGGCCGGCCCCGCGGGCGAGGCGCATCAGCAATGTCTCGGCCTGGTCGTCGGCATGGTGGCCGCTGGCGATGGCGCCGAGATCGCATTCGATGCCCCATGCGCCGAGTACACGGTATCGTGCCAGGCGGGCCTGCGCCTGAAGGCTTGCACCGGGCGCGACCCGGGCGTGCAGGATGTGGTGGGGCAGGGCGAGCCGCGCGCAGATGTCGGCGACGAACGCGGCTTCTTTCTGCGCTTCGTGACGCAGGCCGTGGTCGACGGTTGCGGCCTCGACCATGCCGGGCCGGGCGGCGGCGGCCAGCAACAGCAGGGCCAGGCTGTCCGGCCCACCAGAGACCGCGATCCCGAGGCGGGTTTCGGCGGGCACCAATGAGTCGAGGTCCGCGTTGAAGCGGGCCAGAGTGGCAGGGTCGGGGGTGAGGTTAGTCACGTCCACCCTTCTCTGTTGGGGCTGAGCCTGTCGAAGCCCTGCCCTTCCTTCGCTGAACTGCACGAAAAAGGACAGTCCTTCGACAAGCTCAGAACGAACGGATTATTGTTGATCCAGCCCTACCGGCACTTCGCTTCAGCACGCGCTGCCGGCAGCAATGTCCTGAGCGCCTGCCGCATGCTCGTGCCATATTCGTTTTCAAGCTCGGCATAGGCCTTGCAGGCCTGCTCTGGCTGGCCGAGCTTCATCGACGCCTGACCGAGATAGTAAAGGCTGTCGGGCGCGCGCTCACCGGCTTTGTTGCCGCGATAATTGGCCAGCAATACCTCTGCAGCAGTGCGATACTGGCCCTTGTCGAGCCAGGAGCGACCGATGAGGTTGTTGGCCCAACTAACACGTCGGTGGCCAGGATAAGCAGCGATCATCTTGCGTAAGCTCGCGATCGCGCTGTCATATTTCTTCGCATCCCACAGGCGGAACCCGGCGTCGTAGGCGGCCTCAGCCCCGTCGAGGCTGGACGCGGGGGTCTCGACGCGCGGACGCGGTGGGGGAGGAGGCTCGTCGATGCTCGCGGCAACTTCCTCGATTGCCTCGCCCGCAGCCTGCGCCGGCGTTTCGATCGCGCGCAGGCGGCGATCCTGGTCGGCACGAAGGCGGGCCAATTCCGCCTCCAGCGTCGCCAGGCGATTGGTGCCTTCCTCGCTGTTTCGAACCAGCTCCGCCATCTGACCCTCGATCGCATCGAGGCGGGCGGACAATTGATTGGCCTGCGTCAGGGTCGCGGCGGGCTCGTCGGAAAAGCCGGCGGTGGCGGCGGGCTGGCCCTTGGGAAACACCTGCCGATTCACCTGTTTGAGCTGGCGTTCGAGCCGGTCGATGCGCTGTTCGGGGGTGGTCTGACGCTGCGCCGTGGCGGGGGTGGCAGTGAGGAAGGCGAGGGAGAGAGCCGAAGCGGCGAGCAAGTGCAGGCGCATGTCATTTCCTGTTGGTGGCGTTGCGGTCGGGTAACGTTCGTCCGCACCGGCTTTCACGGGCCTGAATGCGGGGTCGCGGATCATGGGGTCGAAGTGGTGGGCTCGGCGGGTCCTTTCATCAGCGACGGACCGAGCAGGCTGACATTGCTCACCCTGGTGGCGGCGGGGCCGACGGGCGGCGCGGCGGCGGTGCCGACGGTGATGCGCAACCCTTCCGCTTTCGCGGTCGTCAGGACTGGCGCCGTCGCGGTCATCGGGACGGCAAAGCTCTGGCCCGGTTCAAGCACGCCTTCCTTCAGCAATGTCGTTCCGTCCTTGACCTGAATCCATGCCTGCTGTGTCGCGGTGATCAGGACCGGGCCAGTGGCGTCCGTTGCGGCGGGCGGAGGGGCAGGTACGGTCAGTCCCGGGTCAGCGACATTCTCCTCCGCAACGACGGCATCGGGTGCGTTTTGCGCCCGGTTGGACAGCCAGTTGGCGATCACGGCGACGACCGCGATGGCGGCGATAGCGGCGAAAATCAGCCATTTGGGCATGGCCCGGGCAGGGTCCAGCGGTTCGAACTGGTCGGCCTGGCTGGCATGGACGCGGGTGCTTCCGCCAAGTTCGGCACGCAATTGCTCGCCGATTTCATTCCGGTCGAGCCCGACCGCACCGGCGTAACTCTTGGCGAAGCCGACTGAATAGGTGGGAGCCGGGAGTTTGCTGAAATCGCCGGTTTCAAGGCTTGCCAGATGACGGGTCGGAATTCGCGTCGAGGTCGCGACATCCTCGATTGACAGGCCCAGACCTTCGCGCGCGGCGCGCAATCGCTCGCCCGCGGTCAAACCCATTTCCAACTGGTCTTCGCCTTCACTCATCGCCATCCCCCGCGACCGGTGCCTATGGTGATCACGGGCTTGTCGATTCCCGCGGCGATGCTGTCAACCGGTGCGCCGCGCAATTTCAGCCGCTTACACTCAACCCAGCGCAACGCCATGCCGTTTCGCCCAATCGGTCAGCAAACGCCGCAGGTCGCGCGGCGGCTTGGCCAGCAATTTGTCCATGCGGGCGGTAACCGCGGCGGCATCGATCGACCGGATCATGGCCTTGACCGGGCCGACCGCTGCCGGGGTGATCGAGAAATTGCGAAGCCCGATGCCGACCAGCGCCAGCGCTTCCAATGGCCGCCCGCCCATTTCGCCGCACAGGCGAATGGTCACGCCGGCCTCGTCCGCCTGCCTCACCACGCGGCGAAGGAAGCGAAGGATTGCCGGGCTCAGCCAGTCGTAACGGTCGGCGAGCCGCGGATCGGCGCGGTCGGCGGCGAACAGGAACTGGGTCAGATCGTTGGTCCCGATCGACAGGAAATCCAATCGCGGCAGGATCACGTCGAGCATCTCGGCGAGGCTCGGCACTTCGAGCATGGCGCCATATTCGATTTTGCGCGGAAGCGGGCGCTTGGCTTTCTTCGACCAGGCGAGCTGCTCCTCGAACAACGCCCTCGCTTCCTCATATTCCCATGGCTCCGACACCATCGGGAACATCACGCGCAACGTTCGGCCCGCCGCCGCCTCGATCAAAGCGCGGGCCTGCGCCTTCATCAGGGTCGATCGCTCCAGGCTGAGGCGCAACGCGCGCCAGCCCATCGCCGGATTCTCGGCCTCGTCCTTGACGTCGGTAAGATAGGGCAACGCCTTGTCGCCGCCGATGTCGACCGTGCGGAACACCACCGGCTTGTCCCCCGCCGCGTCGAGCACCGACTTGTACAGGCGCTGCTGGCTCTCGCGCCCGGGCAGAGCGGCAGAGACGAGGAACTGGAATTCGGTGCGGAACAGGCCGATCCCGTCGGCGCCCGACGCCTCGAGCATCGCGGCATCCTCGGCCAGCCCGGCATTGACCATCAGCGAGACGGTGACCCCGTCGGTGGTTTGGGCGGGCAAATCCTTGAGCGTGGCATATTCGGCGCGGCGCTTCTGGCTCATCGCCATGCGTTGCTCGAAGCCCTGCGCCAGCGGGCGGCTCGGGCGGACCACGACCGTGCCGCTGTCGCCGTCGACCAGGATTACGTCGCCCTCGCTCGCGACGTGGCGGATGGTGGGCAATTTGCCGACCACCGGCACCCCCATCGCCCGCGCGACGATCGTCATGTGCGCGGTGAGCGATCCCTCCTCCAGCACCACCGCTTTCAATCGGCGCTTGTCATATTCCAGCAGTTCGGCTGGTCCCAGATTGCGAGCGATCAGCACGGTGTCCTTGGCCAGCCCGGTCTGCGCGGCGGTGCCCATCCGCCCCGACACGATCCGCATCAGCCGGTTCGACAGATCCTCCAAATCGTGCATCCGTTCCTTCAGCAACGGATCGTCGATTTCCTGCATCCGCGCGCGGGTGCGCTGCTGGACCCGCTCGATCGCCGCCTCGGCGGTCAGGCCGCTGTCGATTGCCTCGTTGATGCGTCGCGACCAGCCTTCGTCATAGGCGAACATCTTGTAGGTCTCGAGGATCTCTTCATGCTCGCCCGCCGTGCCGAATTCGGCCTCGCGGGTCATGGTATCGATCTGCTCGCGCATCCGGCGAAACGCGGCATAGACGCGGGCGCGCTCGGCCTCGGTATCTTCGGCCACCATATGCTCGACCACGACGCGCGGCTGGTGAAAGACGGCGACCCCCTTGGCCATGCCGGTGACCAGCTTCAGCCCGGTGATGCGCTGGGCGCCGGCGGGGCGTTGGGTGGCGCGGCTGCCGTCCGACAGGCGCGCGCTGGCGATCAGTTCGGACAGGACCATCGCCACCGTCTGCAGCGCCTCGATCTCGACATTTTCGTAGCAGCGCGGATCGGCGTGCTGCACCGCGAGCACGCCGATCGAATTTTCGCGGTGGACGATCGGCACGCCGGCAAAACTGTGGAAACTTTCCTCGCCGGTTTCGGGGCGATAGGCGAAGGCCGGGTGACTGCTGGCCTCGGCCAGGTTCAAAATCCGCGCTTCCAACGCGATCGTTCCTACCAGCCCCTCGCCGGGCGACAGACGCGTGACGTGGACCGCGGCCTTGTTGAGCCCGTGGGTGGCGAACAGTTCCAGCTTGCCGTCGCGCGCGACGTAGATCGAACACACCTCGCTCGCCATCGCGTCGGCGATCAGATCGACGACGTGGTCGAGCTTGCCCTGCGGCGAGGAGCGCTTGGCCATCAGCTCGTGCAAGCCGACGATGATCTCGCGAGAGGCAATGGCGGCGGTCAATGGCATGACGATGCTATTGCAGTTGTGGCCGGGCTTTCCAAGCGGTCAGCATCGTTTCGACCTATCCCCGGCTCTCCAGAGCCGCCGCGGCTTCTTCAACCAGTTCGGCGATGATTTCGGCGACCGGCTCCTCGCGCTTGACCATGCCGACCGATTGCCCGGCCATGACACTGCCGCTTTCGACATCGCCGTCGATCACCGCGCGCTTGAGCGCGCCGGCCCAATAATGTTCGATCTGCAGCTGCGCCTCGCCCATCTCGATCTCGCCAGCGTCAAGGCGGCCGGCGACTTCAACCTGTTTGGCGGCGAAGTTGACCATCTCCTGGTTCTTGAGCGCGCGCACCGGAATCACCGGCAGCCGCGGGTCGATCTGGACCGAGGGGATGGCATCGCGAGCCGAGGCGCGCAGGAAGGCTTTCTTGAAATCGGCGTGGGCGATGCACTCGGTGGCGCAGACGAAGCGCGTACCCAGCTGTACCCCGACCGCACCCATCTCCAGATAGGCCGCGATCGCCTCGCCGCGTCCGATCCCGCCCGCGACGAGCACCGGAATGTCATGGGAGACGTGCGGCAAAATCTCCTGGCACAGCACGCTGGTCGAGACCGGGCCGATGTGGCCGCCGGCCTCCATCCCCTCGATCACCAGCGCATCGGCGCCGCTGCGGATGAGTTTCTTGGCCAGCGCCAGCGCGGGGGCGAACGCGATCAATTTCGCGCCATTGCCCTTGATCCGGTCGATCGCGCCGCTCGGGGGAAGCCCGCCCGCGAGCACGACATGGGTCACTTCATGTTTGGCGCAGACGTCGATCAACTCGCTGATCATCGGGTGCATGGTGATGAGGTTGACGCCGAACGGGCGGGTGGTGCGCTTCTTGGTCTCGGCGATTTCGGTGTCGAGCAGGTCGGGGGTCATCGCCCCGCACGCAATCACGCCGAAGCCGCCGGCATTGGAGATGGCGGAGACGAGGTTGCGCTCGCTGATCCAGCTCATCGCCCCGCCCAGGATGGCGACCTCGCAGCCGAGGAAGTCGGTCCCGCGATGCATAAGTTCCTTGAGGCGGGCCGCGCCAGCGCCGCCCCCGTGCATCGCGCGGGGCTCCGCAATCATGCCTTCACCGCTCACTTGGTCACTCCATCGTCGTCGAGCCCGAAGGCGGTGTGGAGCAGGCGCACGGCGAGCTCCATTTCATCTTCGCGGATCAACGCGCTGACCTTGATCTCGCTGGTGGTCACCGCGAGCAGATTGATCCCGCGCTGGGCGAGCGTGTCGAACATCGTCGCCGACAGCGCCGGGTTGGAGCGGATGCCCACGCCCACGATCGAGACCTTGGCCACCGCATCGTCGGTCAGCATCTCGGTAAAGCCGATCGCCTCCCGCTGCCCCGCCATCACCGCCGCCGCCTGTGCAAGCGAAGCGCGCGGGACGGTGAAGGTCAGGTCGCTGACCGGCTGCCCCGCAGTCGCGGCGTGGACGATCATATCGACCGAAATCCCCGCCGCGCTGAGCGGATGCATGATCGCCGCGACTGTGCCCGGCCGGTCGGCGATGCCGGTCAGCGTGATCCGCCCCTCGTTGCGGTCCGACGCGATGCCGGCGATGGCGTTTCTTTCCATATTCTCTCCAAGCTCGGCGACGATTTCGGTCCCCGGCAGATCCTCGAACG
>JAZKHF010000278.1:0-11826 GCA_040385545.1 Pseudomonadota bacterium | reverse complement strand
TCGGACGTCCTGTCGTCGTGGGCGACGATTTGACCGATGAACATGCATTCGAGGCAGCCACCGCGCTTGGCGGCACCGCCATCCTGGTCGGCGATTTGCGCTTGACGGCTGCCGGCTATCGGCTGCCAAGCGTCGAAGCGACTCTCGACTGGCTGGGCGGAGCGACGCGATGACCAAATCCCTCACGCTGTGGCCGATCGGCAATTGCCAGGTGAGCGCGCTGGTCGACGATGCCGCGGGGATGGTGTGGGCCTGCCAGCCGCAGGTGGACGGCGATCCCCTTTTCTGTTCGCTGCTCGACCCCAAGCGCGATGTGTCGCCAGAGTTGCCCGCTGGCGAATGGCGCATTTCGCTGAAGGACCAAGTCAGCGCCGAGGCCAATTACCTGCCCAACACGGCGATCCTGTCGACCATCCTGACCGACAAGCGCGGTGCCTCGGCGGAAGTGATCGATTTCTGCCCGCGTTTCGAGCGGCGCGGGCGGATGTATCGACCGGTCTCGTTCATCCGGCTGCTGCGTCCGGTCAATGGATCCCCGCAGGTCCGCATTGCGCTCAACCCAGCTTCCGACTGGGGCGCTGCCGACGCGGAGCGAACCAGCGGGACCAACCACATCCGCTTCCTGACCGATCCCCAGCCACTGCGCCTGACCACCGATGCACCGGTCGGCCGGCTGCTCGACGGGCGGCATTTCCGGCTCGAGCGCACCCTGTCATTCTTCCTCGGCCCGGACGAGCCGTTCGTCGGCAATGTCGAGGTGGAGGCGGCGCAGATGCTGCATGACACCCGTCGCCACTGGAAATATTGGGTCCGCGGCCTGGCCATCCCGCTCGACTGGCAGGAGGTGGTGATCCGCGCCGCCATTACGCTTAAGCTTTGCCAGCATGAGGAAACCGGGGCGATCGTCGCCGCGCTGACCACTTCAATCCCCGAACATGACGGATCGGAGCGCAACTGGGATTACCGCTATTGCTGGATCCGCGATGCGTATTACACCGTCCAGGCGCTCAACCGCCTCGGCGCGCTCGACGTGCTCGAATCCTATCTCAGCTACTTGCGCAACATCATCGACCATAGCGAAGGCGGCGAAATCCAGCCGCTTTACAGCGTCAGTGGCGAGGGAGAGCTGACCGAGACGTTGGCGGAAGGGCTCGCCGGCTATCGCGGGCTCGGTCCAGTGCGGGTCGGCAACGCCGCTTACTCACAGGTCCAGCACGACGCCTACGGCCAGATCGTCCTGTCGAGCGCGCAGGCCTTTTTCGACCAGCGCCTGCTTCGCCCCGCGACGGCGGACGATTTCGCCGCGCTGGAGCAGGTCGGCGAGCGCGCTCTCGCGACCCACGACCAGCCCGATGCCGGTCTATGGGAGTTCCGTACCAAATCGTCGATCCATACCTACAGCGCGGTGATGTGCTGGGCGGCCTGCGACAGACTGGCGAAAATCGCCACCACCCTCGGGCTTGGCGACCGGGCCGGATATTGGCGCAAGGCATCGGAGCGAATCCGCAGGACGATCGAGAAAAAGGCATGGCATGCACAAGGCGAGCGTTTCTCGGCCACCTTTGGCGGGGACGAACTTGATGCCAGCTTGCTGCAACTGATCGACCTGCAGTTTCTCAAGGCCGACGATCCGCGGTTTGCGGCCACGTTCGAAGCCGTCGAGCTAGGTCTCCGTCGCGGCGACCACATGCTTCGCTATGCGACCGAAGATGATTTCGGCCTGCCGGTAACGGCGTTCAATTTTTGCACCTTCTGGCTGATCGAGACACTTCACCTGGTTGGGCGCACCGCCGAGGCACGCACGCTGTACGAAGCGATGCTCGAACGACTAACCCCGGCCGGACTGCTGAGCGAGGATACCGATTTCCTGACCGGCGAACTGTGGGGCAATTATCCGCAAACCTATTCGCTCGTTGGACTGATCAACTGCGCCGGGCTATTGTCGCGGCCATGGAGCGCCGTGAGATGAGCCGGCTGATCATCATGTCCAATCGGGTCAGCAAGCCCAAGGCACGCAGCAGCGAGGCGAGCCAGGGCGGGCTCGCGGTCGCCCTGGGGTCCGCGCTTCGGGAATCGGGCGGAATCTGGTTCGGCTGGTCGGGCCAGGTAATCGATCGCTTCACCGGACGGATGAATATGGCGCGGGTCGACGGGGTGACGACCGCGACGGTCGACCTGGAAGAGCAGGACGTCGACGAATATTATAACGGCTATGCCAATCGCACCCTGTGGCCGCTGTTCCATTATCGCGTCGATCTGGCCGAATTCGATCGCAGTTTCGGGGCCGGGTATGAGCGGGTCAACCAGCGCCTGGCGTCGACCGCCGTGCCTTTGCTCAAACCCGACGATTGCATCTGGGTGCAGGATTATCACCTGATCCCGCTGGGCGAACAATTGCGGCTGATGGGGGTGACCAACCGGATCGGCTATTTCCTCCACATTCCTTGGCCGCCCCATCGCCTTCTGACCGCGCTGCCCTATCATCGTCGGCTGGTGCAATCGATGCTCGCCTACGATCTGATCGGTTTCCAGACCGCGCAATGGCTGGAAAGTTTTCATCACTTTGTCACCCGTGAAATGGGCGGCACGGTCGATTCCGACGGCACCGTCCATGTCGATGGCCGTACGGTCCGAACCGGCGCCTTTCCGATCGGCATCGACGTCGCCGAGTTCGACGATCTGATGCGCAAGCCCGATGCGATCGAGGCACAGCGAACGCTCAGCGCCAGCGCCGACGGCCGCAAGGTGATTATCGGAGTCGACCGGCTCGATTATACCAAGGGGCTGGTCGAGCGGTTCGAGGGCTACGCCCGGTTCCTCGAGGAGAATCCCGACTGGCAGCATCGCGCCTTCCTGCTGCAGATCGCCCCGCCGTCGCGCGGAGAAGTGCATACGTATGAAACGATCCGGGCCGAGCTCGACGGCGTGTCGGGGCGGATTAACGGCCAGTTCGCGCACGTCGACTGGGTGCCGATCCGCTACGTCAACCAGGGCTACCCGCGCGGCGGGCTGGTCGGCCTGTATCGCGGGTCCGATATCGCGCTGATCACGCCGTTGCTCGATGGAATGAATTTGGTCGCGAAGGAATATGTCGCGGCGCAGGATCCGGAGGATCCGGGCGTGCTGATCCTGAGCAAATTCGCCGGCGCGGCCCTGCAGATGACCGAGGCTTTGCTGGTCAACCCGCACAGCAAGGATGAGATCAGTGACGCCCTGCGCACCGCGCTGACCATGCCGCTCGACGAACGCAAGCGCCGCTGGAACGCGTTGATCGAGGGCGTCCGTCGCGACGATGTTCATGACTGGCGCAAGAATTTCCTCGATGCGCTCGATTCCACGCCGGGGAAAGGCGAGGCGCAGGTAACCCTTCAGCTATCGCCCGCGAAATAAACCGAATGAGAGTCCGCGGAGCTGCGGAAAAATGGTGCCCAGGAGAGGACTCAAAGTTACGCATTAAGCTATTGTAAAAGCCCGTACTTTTGGTCAGGACTTTTCCATCTGGCCCCATTCATGGCCCCAATTTTCTTGGGATGTAGTGGTTCGAGTCCGCATCGTCGCAGCGATCCATTCTCGGCACTGCTGATCACGATCTGCGCGTTGATCGTCTGGCGTGTCCTCGCGGTAGTCATGCCGTACGTGCCAGCTACCATCTGGGCAATGCGCGCCCAAGGACAGCCCGCACTATCGCTGTCCGCCACTTCCCGGTTGCCGATCCTCCCTGTCAGGATTTCTCCAAGGAGTTCGGCAGGACTGATGGACTACCATCGCTCGATTGCGGACTCGTTCGCCAGAAACTAGATCGCCAATTTTGATCTTCACCAATTCGCAGCCGGGCAACTTGCTGTTGATCGCAAGGTCGAAAAGCGCACGATCGCGGACCATACGATCTTGATCGAGCATGAAACGCACTGCCCAGATCTCTTTGGGCTTAAGCGGGCGCTTGGCACCGAGTTTGCGGCCCGCATTCCCCGCTGGACCTTGGTCCACTGGATCGAGATTTGAATGTCCCATCATAGTTCTCCGCGGCCGGGATTGGCCGACGAAAGAACGAACGAGGACGGCACGAACTGGCCGGTCGCGGACCGACCGCTGTCTAAGCTCGGCAGGACAAAAGCTGCCGTTGAGAGTTGACGGCGGTTGTTCTCCACCGTTCCTCCAGTCATCATCCAGACGGTGCTAGGACAGCAATCGTCTGAACCACATTGGGGGGAGCAATGAAGTTTATCTACGTCGACGAAAGTGGCGCGCGCGATCAAGGCGACGTTTTCGTCATGTGCGGTCTGATGGTCGACGCCTACAAGCTGCGGAAGAAGACGGCCGACTTCGACGCCAGGTTGGAGGCGATATTTACGCAGCACCCCGGTACGCGCGGCGACCTCAAGACGAAACGCTTCATCAACGGCGCGGGCGCATGGAACCACGTCGACCCGCAGCAGCGGAAGGACTTCCTCCGCGGGATTTGCGAGTTAGCCGTCGCAAACGGCGGCAAGGTTTACGGGGTCGCCCTATCGTACCAGCGCTTTGATGAGGCGGTGACGGCGGGCCACGGCCATCCTTTCGCTGCCAGTTACTGGATCGCCGGCGCCATGTTCGTCAGCGCTCTGGTGCAGAAGAAGATGCAGGGCGTGGCCCACAGCAAGGGACTGACCGTGCTCATCATGGACGACAACAAGCTGGAAATGCCCCGCCTATCCGATGGGCTGTACAAGTGCAGCGACTGGTACGACGGGCTCTATCAATGCAAGGGCAGGAAGCGCGGCAAGACGGTGTGGCTGGAGCGCAAGCCGAAGGACCGGTTCGACCAGATCATCAACACAGCGTTCGCGATCAAGTCCGACCACTCGTCGCTCGTCCAGGTCGCGGACGCGCTGAGTTGGGTCTATCGCCGCAACCTCGAGCTCAGGGATCAGGCCGAGGCATACGCCGGCGAGCAGGCTTTCTATCAGGAGCTGGTCGACATCCTAGAACCACAGCGGGAGAAGCTGGGGCAGCGCCCAGCCGCACCTAGTGTTGCCTTCTACCAGGCGGCACGTCATCCGGAATGGGCGATCTGATAGAAAAAACCGGGCACAACGGCGGCTCGACCATGATTTTTCAGGGCTCGGCCGATCTACATTGGCCCTCTCCGGCTCGCCAGGTTTCGGTTGCTGATCTTAAAATGGCTACCATTCACACGCCCGCCGAATAGGAGCTTGCTTCCCGGCCGAACCAGGCCGTGGCTTAATCAATCATATCGTACAGGATTTTCGTCAGAGGGCGCTCATCGCCGAAGAAGCTTGCGATCATTGCCTCCAGCATCGCAGCTGGATCCATCTGCGCCAAGTCTAGAGGGTAACCTGTATTTTCGCTGAGGAGCAGCAAGAAGCTGAGCTGAGCGCGACCGTTTCCCTCCCGAAATGTATGGATGACGTTCAAGGTGGCAAGAAATGCTGCCCCTTTCTTCGCGAACTCGTCATGGGTCAGGCGCTTGAGATGGTTGTCCGAAGCAAGGCCGCCAAAGAGCGTAACGAGTTGCTCATCAATATGCTCAGGGTAGCAAAAATGGCTATCGCCTTTTGAGAGGCGCACTGTCCGTGTTTGGCCCGCCCATTCATAGAGATCTTGGAACAAATGGAAGTGAACAGCGCGGAAATGCGCCGCATCGAGAGCTCCCTCGGGCAAGGGTTCTTCGGCGCGCGCGGTCGTTAGCTCGGATTCAAGATCTTCGAGAACCTGCTCGTCGTGAATATCGAAGCGGTTCCGGAGAACGGTCGTGCCGGGATAACAATAGGGGTCGTCCTCGACTGCGTACATGTCGCAAGGCTATTTTTTGAGATATTTCGCAATGATGCGCTTGCGCCGTTGCGCGGCCGTAATGCCTCGCGCCTCGTCACTGTCGAACTCCGCCCGGGCGGCGAACGACAGCTGCAACCCTTCGACTTGGCTGATCTTGCCGAAGCGATCGCGGCCGATCATTGTCCGCTTAGTGCGGTGCTTTTGATCGTCACTCATTGGTCGCTCCTTCTTTCATACGCGAAAACGCTGGCGAAACACACTGAGCGCGTCCTGCGAGAATTGATTGCAAACGACGCCATCGGATCGCATCGCCTCGCGGGCCGCGCGCAGATGGGGATGCCGCTCAATCAGTTCGTTGAGCACCGCGTCGGCCGGGTTTTGCTCGGGTGCGGACCTTCGTATTTTCGTTGCTGGACGTTTCTCCTTGGTCATGTCGGGCTCCATGGTTCTCCGGGCTGAAATTGTAGTTGTCGAAAAAATGCTGGTTAAGTTCGGGGCGGAAGTAATGCTTCCGGTCGATCCAGATGAAGCCATCTCCCTTTGAGATCACGGCGACATCGACAGGGCCGCCAACGGTCTCCGTCGTAAGGGACATTCGCTTCTGGAACCAATTCAGGCTCACAAGCCTGGCTGCTGCATGGCCGATCTCATCCTTTGGCATGTTCGCAATCGCCTGATGAATCGGACCGAGATGCTTCTCTTGGCGTTGTTGATCCAGCTTCTCGATCAAACTCTTGACCGCCTTTTTGCTTTCGGGCTGGAACTGCCTCTTCCACTTCTTTCTCTGGGCGTCAGTCAGGTCGGTGACCGCGTCGACGATGGCGTCCGGAAGGTTGATGACCAAGTCAGCCAGCTCCTTGGTCATCCGTAGCTCGAAACCGGGATTCATTCCGTGAAGAAACGTGTTGACCATATCCGCATCGGCAAACGGCACAACGACGGATGGATTGTCGCAGTCGACCTTGCGAACCTCTCCAAATCTGCATTTGAGCCGGCCCTCGAAAACCTCGCCGATCTCGATCGGCTGCATCACTGGAAAGTGCTCCTCGTGCCCGAACCCGGCGACAACCACGCCACTCAGCGCAAAGGTCGGTATGCGTTCCTTCGAAACGACCAGCCGGGCAAGCTCATAGAGCGCCTGCATGGTGTCCGACTCGATTCGAAACGGCCCGAAAGCGTCTGCGACCCGAGTGCTGATCTCACCCGAGAATCGACTCGTTAGTCTCGCTCCGACCCCGGCCTTGAGGCAGCTGGCGTCGGGCTCGCTCGCCCAGCGATCCCGTTCCTTTGTGACAAGCTCGCGCGCGATATCACTCGGTGTCTGGCTGCTATCGCTCCCCTCGACCAATCGCTCGTAGATGACGTCCTCGATGCGGCTGGCGAGTGACGCGTAGAGCGTCTCGAGAGACCGAAGGTAGAAACGGTCTTGCAGTGCGGGCGGAAACAGCTGCTCGTTATTATCGAGATACTCGACAAGCGCGCGGCCATAGTCCTCAAGATTCGCGAACGGCTTGGCGTCGAGTTGCCGACGGAACATCTTGATAATGGTCTCCCAAGGCACGCCCAGGATCGCGGCATTCTCGTAGACCATTACGCCGACGGGATGGCGCTTCGAAAGCATGAACAGCTTGTCGGCAGTGTTGAACACCTTGCCGCCTTCGCCATTGTTGACGGTCGCGGCACTGTCACTGGCGAGAGCCACCCCAAGGCTGTTCATCACGACGACTTCGGAGGTCATCTTTCATCTCGACGGCTGTCGCGCATCGCTGTCGTGCGCATGCGCTTCCAGGCAGACCGTGAGGCTCCAGACCGCGACCGTGGTGCCTGCTCGAGCAACAAAATCACTCCGCCACCGGGCCATCCTCGCTGCGCAGCAGCTCGTCGAGCATCTCGGCGATCTCCTCGTCGTGCGGCTCCCGACTCTTGAAAGCCATGCTGATCCGAGTGGGCAATTCGGGACGAGACGCGATAAGCCGCCCAAGCAGGCGGCGGCGACCAGCCGCGTCCCGCGGGATCGCACGCCGCGCCGCAGTGCCCCGCGGGGTCCGACGCTCGGCGCTAACGGGCAACGCGGAGAGGCGTCTCTGGGCCAGTCGAAAGGCAATGAACGACGCGGTGGCGTCAACCTCCGCCCCCTTCGTGCCAGGCACGTCGCGATCCGCGGCGCCGAGAAACATGTCCTCACAGCCAGCTAGTAACGCGTCGAGTTGATCCACAGCTTTGGTCTTGCTCATAACGGACTACCTTCCGGAAAAGCGTGAACAAGTCCACGCCGAATGCGCTTTTGCGCCGAAGCATATTGGGTTGCAGTGAGGGCGGCGCCGTTTTGGATCTCCAGCGGACCGAGGCCCTTTGCCAACCCGTCCAGCACAGCCAGAACTGCGGCGTCGTCCGCGAACAACGACAGGACTTGGTCGAGTATCTGGCGGGCGAATACATTTCGCTCCTGACTTGGCGCGCAGCTTGGCGCTTGGCCGATCACCGACTCTCCGTCCGCCCGCGCGGGTAGGTCGGCCTCGGTGGTCACCAATCCGAACGTAGCCTTTCGTCGATGCTCGCTCGCTTGGCTACGCATCGTTTCGCGCATGAAGACCAGAAAAGGGAGGTGGCGCGGCCATTTCCGGGCACCTGACAACGCTTTGTCGATAGCCTCGTGCAAGAGTTCGCGCCACTCGAGGTTCGGCGCGTACCGAGCCCTTATCTTGGCGATCATGTTCAATCGGCCGATCTCGACCGGGCTGAGCGCTCCAAGCGCCTCCGCCACCTCGTCGGGAGTGGCGACGTCAAGGTCTCTTATCGCTCTCATCGCCTGTGCGCGCATACCTCCCCATGCTGATCACTCGACGCCCCGCGGACAGCTTGACGAAAAAAATTTGCCAGCGCCGTCCTGTCCGCGTTCGCCGCGTCCGACAGCATCATTCAGTGTCGGCATCAACAAGGCAAGGACCGAACCAATGAGCGAACATGAAGACGAGGTCCGTAAGGATAAGAAAGCCTATAAGATCCAGATCGACAAGGATCATTTCGAGGTGGAAAAGGCTCAACCGACGGCGCGTGAGTTGCTCACGCTCGCCGGCAAGGTGCCCCCGGAGCATTTCGCGCTTTATCTCAAGCCAACTCGGGGGGCGCCCGAGCGGATCGACCTCGACAAGAAGGTCGATCTGCGGGAGCCGGGCGTCGAGCGGTTTGTGACGCTGCCTCTCGACCAGACCGAAGGTCTGGGAACCGACCGCCGGGAGTTCGACCTCCCGGCGGAGGATCGCGAGTGGCTTGACGAGATCGGACTTCGCTACGAATTGGTCCGGGAGGGC
The DNA here is from genome assembly GCA_040385545.1 of Pseudomonadota bacterium. GTDB lineage: Bacteria > Pseudomonadota > Alphaproteobacteria > Sphingomonadales > Sphingomonadaceae > Sphingomicrobium. Next base: position 2,740 of record JAZKHF010000278.1, on the reverse strand, counting down.
GGGACGCTGCGGGTCGTGATCCACGATTTCCCCGTGCCGTGCGGATATAATATCGACGCCGTGAGCGTGAACGTCCGCATTGAATCGGGCTACCCCGAGGCACAGATCGACATGGCCTATTTCTATCCCGCGCTTGCTCGTCTGGACGGCTGCGGTATTCGTGCTGTTTGCGCCGATGCCTTCGACGGTAAGGAATGGCAGCGCTGGAGCCGCCACCGGACGCCCGCTAACCCGTGGCGGCCCGGGATTGACAGTCTTGCAACCCATTTTGCGCTTGTCGAGAGCTGGCTCGCCCGCGAATTCACCAAGGCCTGATCCAATGGACACGTCGCTTACGCTCACGGCGCGGCAGGCGGAAACGCTCTCGCACCACCTCTTCCCCGAAGATGGCTGCGAGGCCGTCGCCATTCTTCTTTGCGGACGGCGATCCGGTGTCGCGCGCCATCGTCTGGTCGTGCAGCGGGTGGTGACCATTCCATATAATGAATGCAGTGTCAGGCTTCCGGACCGCGTCACCTGGTCGACCAAGCGGTTAGAGCCCCTGCTGAGTGAGGCGGCCCGGCTCGACCTCGCAATCGTAAAAATTCACGGCCATGTCGGCCTCGACCGTTTCTCGGCTGTTGATGACGCGTCCGATCGTGCGCTGCTACCGAGCGTCTATAGCTGGGTCGATGGCGGCCCGCATGGCAGCGCAATCATGATGGACGATGGCCGCATGTTTGGCCGTGTCGTCGATGAGACGGGCGGATTCGAGCCTTTTGCGCACGTGAATATCGTTGGTGACGACCTGCCTTTCTGGCACGCCGACGAGCCGATCGAAATTGAAGGATTCGGCCAGCGCATCGCTCAGGCGTTCGGGGCCGGCACCTACGCGCGCTTGCGCCGGCTGCGCATCGCCGTGGTGGGCTGTTCAGGTACTGGAAGTCCTGTCATCGAGCAGCTCGCCCGAAACTGCGTCGGCGCACTTGTGCTCGTCGATCCTGACCATATCGAGGACAAGAACCTCAATCGGATCCTGAACAGCACGCGCGCCGATGCCGCGGCGGCGCGGCCGAAAGTGGACGTCCAGGCCGCCGCGATCCGGGCGATGGGCCTCGGTACTATGGTCGAAACGTATCACGCGGATTTGTTCGATGCTGATGTAGTTCGCGCCGTTGCCGGGTGCGATGTGGTCTTCGGCTGCATGGACAGTATCGACGGCCGTCACCTACTCAACAAACTCGCCACCTTCTACGCGCTTCCCTATTTCGACCTTGGTGTGAAGCTCGAGGCCGACGGCAGTGGAGGCGTCGATCAGGTTTGCGGAACGGTTCACTATTTGCAGCCCGGCGGATCGAGCCTGCTAAGCCGCAATGTGTATACCATGGAGCAGGTTCGAGCCGCGGGCCTCTATCGGACAGACCGTGCCGCATACAGGGCGCAACTCGCGCAAGGCTATCTGCGCGGGGTCGTCGAGGATCGCCCGGCGGTGATCCAGCTTAACATGTTCATCGCGAGCCTCGCGGTGAACGAGCTTCTCGCGCGCCTCCATCCCTATAGGATCGATCCCAACAGCGAATATGCAATCCACCGTGTATCGTTGAGCCATGGTATTTACGAGCATCTGGAAGATGGCGATCCCTGCTTGGCGATGGCCAAGCATGTCGGCCGCGGCGACGTCATGCCGCTGCTCGATTGGTCCGAGCTCAGCGAGCGAAGGGATGCCGCATGAAGTGGCTCGAAAGTCTCACTCGATGGCTGGGTGACAAACTTTATCCACGATACCGGGCAAAATTTGTCGAGGATCTCCCGGATCAGCTCGGCAAGCGTCGCGTCTATCTCGTCGGCGAGGAGGGAATGGCCTGGCAGGCAGCCCTGCTATGCCCGTGCGGATGCGAGGCGCATATCCAGCTTAGCCTTGTCGAGCGAGACGATCCGAGCTGGCGAGCAACCGTCCATCGGGGCGGACTCGTCACGCTGCACCCATCGATCTGGCGATTCAAAGGCTGCCGAGCCCATTTTTTTATTCGTCATGGCCGCATCGCTTGGGCGAGAGACAGTGGTTTTGCGCTGCCGGCCGATTATCCCTAACCAACGGACGCCCGCCGACTTCGACCCCGCCACTGTGGACCAAATTCCACAGATCCGATTTCCACGGCATTCGCGACATAGCCCGCCCCTGCACACACGCAAAAGCTCACCGTCCGCTTTCGGGAAGTTCGGCAAGGGCATGCAATGACCAGGACGGGCGCAAAGCGGCCGTTCGATCTACGACTTCCCAACGAGACAAAGTGTCTCGCCATTTCGCTTCATGTCTCTCTAAAAAACGATGTGCAGACAAACACTTAGCGGTTGCCGAGAGCAACTGCCTTTATCTTGCCATCCCCGCTCCTTCCCATTCCTTCATCCCACCTCGTCCACCACCGTTTCAAGTTGCGAGGAAAGGCTTATAATCCCCCGCGAATGACCTTTGAAAAAGAGCATGAGAGACAGAAAAGAGACTCGATTTTCGACGTCACTTTCGGTCTTAAGAGCCTCATTTCGGTTGCGCTCGAGGCTTCGATTGCAACCCGAGAAGCTGCTGAAATCGCTCGCTAGGCCAATCTTGGATCTGAGCTTTGCCCTCGGTATTCTTCTACTTTACGGTCGCGTTTGACGTCGCTCGAAGTATAGAAAAAGGCCCGGTGGAGTACCACCGGGCCTGAGGAGTTTGTCAGCCGAGGTCGGGCTATTCGGCCTGTTTCTCGGCGTCTTCCGCACC
>JAZKHF010000277.1:8306-15996 GCA_040385545.1 Pseudomonadota bacterium | reverse complement strand
TCCTCAAATGGGGCAGCCAGAGCTTCGACAATTTCAAGGTCGTGCCGCCGGGCACAGGCATCTGCCACCAGGTCAATCTGGAGCATATCGCGCAGACCGTGTGGACCGGACCCGACCAGAATGGCGACGAGGTGGCTTATCCCGACACGTTGGTCGGCACTGACAGCCATACGACGATGGTCAACGGCCTCGGCGTGCTCGGCTGGGGCGTCGGCGGGATCGAGGCCGAGGCGGCGATGCTCGGTCAACCGGTTAGCATGCTGATCCCCGAAGTCGTCGGCTTCCGCCTCGACGGCAGCCTGAAGGAAGGCATCACCGCCACCGATCTGGTGCTGACCGTCACCCAGATGCTGCGCGCCAAGGGCGTGGTCGGGCGGTTCGTGGAATTCTTCGGCCCGGGGTTGGATGCGCTGAGCCTCGCCGACCGCGCGACGATCGCCAATATGGCGCCCGAATATGGCGCGACCTGCGGCTTCTTCCCGGTCGACGAACGGACCATCGACTATCTCAAGCTTACCGGCCGTGACGACGACCGGATCGAACTGGTGCGGGCCTATTGCAAGGCGCAGGGCCTGTGGCGCGATGCATCGTCGCCCGAGCCCTTGTTCACCGACACGCTGGAACTGAACATGAGCACGGTCGAGCCGTCGCTCGCCGGCCCGAAGCGCCCGCAGGACCGGGTGCGGCTGTCAGAGGTGGACGAACTGTTCAATGCCGAACTGGTCAGCACCTACAAGAAAGAAGGCGGCGAACGTTGCGCGATTGAGGGCGAGGATTTCACCATCGGCCACGGCGACGTGATGATCGCGGCGATCACCAGCTGCACCAACACCAGCAACCCGTCGGTGCTGGTCGCGGCGGGCCTTGTCGCCCGCAAGGCCCGCGAGCGCGGCCTCAACCGCAAGCCGTGGGTCAAAACCAGCCTTGCGCCCGGCAGCCAGGTGGTAACCGACTATCTCAATTCCGCGGGCCTCAGCGAGGACCTCGACGCGATCGGCTTCAACTTGGTCGGCTATGGTTGCACCACCTGTATCGGCAATTCGGGCCCGCTCGATCCCAAGTTCAGTGCGGCGATCGCCGAGCATGACCTGGTCGCCGCCTCGGTATTGTCGGGCAACCGCAATTTCGAGGGCCGCGTGTCGCCCGACTGCCGCGCAAACTATCTCGCCTCGCCGCCTTTGGTGGTGGCTTATGCGCTGGCCGGGACGGTGGTCAACGACATGAACAAGACCCCGCTGGGCCAGGACAAGCAGGGCGTCGACGTGTTCCTGAAGGACGTCTGGCCGACCAATGACGAGGTCCGCGCGCTGATCGACGGCCATGTCCACAGCGACATGTTCCGCGCCCGATACGCCGACGTCTATCATGGCGACGAAATGTGGCGCGACATCGCGGTGACCGGCGGTGACACCTACAAATGGCCGGCCGCCTCGACCTACATCCAGAACCCACCTTACTTCGAGGGCATGACGATGACGCCCAAGCCGCTGACCGACATCAGCGGGGCGCGGGCGCTGGCGTTGTTCGGCGATTCGATCACCACCGATCACATCTCGCCGGCCGGGGCGATCAAGCTCGACAGCCCGGCGGGCAGCTACCTTTCGGATCATCAGGTGCCCCGCGCCGAGTTCAACAGCTATGGCGCGCGGCGCGGCAATCACCAGGTGATGATGCGCGGCACCTTCGCCAACATCCGCATCCGCAATCGCATGCTGGATGGCGTCGAGGGCGGCATGACGCGCGGTCCCGACGGCGCGACCACGCCGATCTACGACGCGGCGATGGAATATCAGGCGGCGGGCGTTCCGCTGGTGGTGCTGGCGGGCAAGGAATATGGCACCGGATCGTCGCGCGACTGGGCGGCCAAGGGGACCATATTGCTCGGCGTCCGCGCGGTACTGGCCGAGAGCTTCGAGCGGATCCACCGCTCCAACCTGGTCGGCATGGGCGTCATCCCGCTGCAATATCGCGACGGCGAACATGCCGGGACTTACGGCCTCGACGGGACCGAGACTTATTCGATCGATGGCGTGGCCGACATCGAACCGCGGCAGGACATTACGGTCAGGGTAGTGCGGGCCGATGGCGAGGCGTTCGACCTGATCGCGCGGTGCCGGATCGACACGTACAACGAGCTGGAATATTTCCGCGCCGGCGGGATCTTGCAGTACGTGCTTCGGAACCTCGCGGCATGACCCTCGACATTTTGATGGAAGTGGTCGGCTGGATCGGCGCGATCCTGATCCTTGGTGGTTACGCCATGCTGACCGCGGGAAAGGTCACCGCAAAGAGCGTTTCGTACCAGGCGATGAACGTGGTCGGGGCATTGGGCTTCATCGCCAATTCGGCATAGAACGGCGCCTGGCCGTCGGCGGTCCTCAACGTCATCTGGGTCGGCATCGGCGTGGTCGCGCTGATCGGGATTTTCGCACGGCGCGGGCGGGCGACAGCATAAGCCGATGGCGGGTCAGCTGATCGACCTGAGCCACGTCATCGAAGACGGCATGACCACTTTCAAGGGACTGCCGGGGCCGCATATCTGCGACTATTGGCCCCGCGCCGACTCCGCCGCGAAATATGACGACGGGTCGAGTTTCCAGATCGGGCGGATCGACATGGTCGCCAACACCGGCACCTATGTCGATAGTCCGTTTCACCGCTACGCCGAGGGTCGCGACCTGTCCGAACTGCCGCTGGAATCGCTCGCCGACCTGGAGGGACTCGTCGTTCGCGCGCCGTTTGAGCGGGGGCTGGCGGTGGACCGGGACGCGTTCGACGGGCTCGACGTGCGCGGGCGGGCGGTGCTGATCCACACAGGCTGGGACCGGCACTGGCGGACCGACGCTTACTATAGCGATCACCCGTTCCTGACCGAGGATGCGGCCTTGTGGCTCGCCGCCAATCTGGCCGCATTCGTCGGAATCGACAGCCACAATATCGACGACACGAAGCAGCGAGCACGACCGGTTCACACCATCCTGCTCGGCGCCGATATCCCGATTGGCGAGCATCTGACCGGGTTAGGCGCACTGCCCGATAGCGGGTTCCGTTTTTCCGCGGTGCCGCCGAAGGTCGCGGGCATGGGGACTTTTCCGGTCCGGGCCTGGGCGCGGATCGCCGACTAGCGCAGGCTGAGGCCGATCCAGATCGTGCGGGGCAGCGCGCGCTCGCGGGTGCCGTCGGCGGCGAGCGTGGCGATGACCGCCTTGTCGAAGATGTTCTCGGCGCGAGCTTCGAGCGACAGATGGTCGGTGAGGGCGAAGCGCGCGACTCCGTCGAAGGCCAGGGCGGCCGGCAGACTTCGGTCGTTGTTGTCGTCTTCAAATTGGCGATCGGTGAGTCGCGCGGTGGCGTCGAGCGACAGGCGGTTTGCGCTCCAGCCGAGCGAGGCCGATCCGCTGTGCCGTGCGACTTGCGCTGGGCGCTTGCCGTCGAGCGCGGACGCTGCGCCATCGGCTTCAATGCGGGCATCAGTCAGAGCGTAGCTGAGCGCCGCCCGCCAAGGGCCGCGCGACCACGCGGCGTCGAGTTCGATTCCGCGAGAGTCGATGGCGGTGACATTCTGACGCTCGCGATAAGTGCCGCCGACGGCGACGAAGCCGACTTGCGGGAAATTGCCAGGGCCGGTGCCGAGCGAAACGTTGGCGACGGCGTTTTTGAGCCGGTTGGCGAAGGCGGTGGCGGAGAGTTTCGCGCCGTCCATCGGGGTCCAGTCCAGCCCGGCCTCGATCCCCGCGAGCCGTTCGGGATCCAGCCCGGCATTGGCGGCGGTGGCGTCGGCCCCGGCGCGGAACGGACGGTAGAGTTCATTGAGCGTCGGCAGCCGCCAGCCGCGATAGGCGGCGGCGCGAAGGGCGAGCGTCTCACCCAGGCGCCGCCCGACCGCGACCCTCCCCGATCCTTCCCAGCCGTCGCGGTCGGCGAAGCGGGTGTCGGTGAGCGGTGCGCCGCTAATCTCGCGCTCGAACAGTCGCCCGTCTGCCATCGACCAGTGATCGGCGCGGGCGTCGGCGGACAGGCTCCACCCCCCTCCCGACCAGCTGGCGCCGGCGAACAGGCCGGTGGTTGCATTGCGCCCGCCCGCCTCGCGCTGACGGGTAGGCAAGCCGCCAATGAAGCGGAAATCCTCGTCGGTCTCACCCGACATGCGCCGCCACTCGGCGCCGATGCGGGTGTCGAGCGTTCCCAGTTTCGGTTGCACCTCGACCCGCGCGCCATAACCGCGAGCCGGGACGCGCTGGTCGAGGGTGAGGGTGGCGGCGCTGCGATCGGCGTTGATCGCGGCGAACTGGCTGTCGAAGCGGCGATCCTGGAGATAGGCGAGTGCCGACCAGCGGAGGCCGCCCTTGCCGACCAGTCGCAGCGACGCGTCGGTGCCGCGCTGGCGATTGAAGGTGAAATCGGTGCCCCGATCCCGCCGGTCGGCATAGGTCGAAAGATTGGCCTGCGCCTCGACGCCGCCAAGCTGCTGCACCAGCCGCGCGCGGACATTGCCTTGCTCGAACGGCGCGCGGCGATCGACCGGGCCGCGGTCGGCCGCGACGATCGGCACGAAACCGTCGCCGCGCGAAAAGCTGCCCGACAGGCTCGCGAAACCGTGGCTCCAGCGCAGTCCGCCGAGCGCCCGGGCGTCGATCGACTGACGCGATCCTCCGAGCAGGCTGGCCGTGATCCGCTCGGGTGGTCGGCTGTCGATGTCGACCGTCCCGGCGACGGCGTCGGTGCCGCCGCCGCGCGTAATGCGAATGCGGTCGATGGCATGGGGGTCTAGCGCGCCGAACGCGATCCAGCCGCCGAACGGATCGGCCTGCGGAACCCCGTCGAGGCCCAAGGTCACCCGGCTTGCGGCATTGCCGCCGAGCCCGCGCAGGGTCAGCCCCTGGCTGGTCGGATTGGCCGAGCGCGAGTCCGAACGGCGGAAGCTGGCGAGCCCGGCGACGGCGCGCAGCACATCCTCCATCCGCCCCGACGCCGACCGCTCGATCTCCGCGCGGCCGATGATGCGGGTCGCGGCGAGGCGCTCCTCGACCTCGATCCCGCGCCCCGTGACGACGATGACCTGCTCGACCGGCGGGGCGTCAACCATCCAGCGACAGCCAGTCCGGACGAATTGCTTGCACCGGCACCTCGTCCACCCGCAAATGCGCCACGGCCAATCCGAGGTCGGGATATTCCGCGCGGACGCGAGCGTCGGGTGCGACACCGATCGGCACCACGAACAGTCGCCGGTTGACCTTGCCGCGCCAGTTCATCCGCGCGGTATTTTCCTGTCCGACGAAGCAGCCCTTGTTGAAGCTGACGCCGTTCAATTCATCGGCATTACATTCCAGCCAGAGAAGATCGCCCAGCTCCGCCGCCCCCTCGCACACGCCGAGGCGGAGGCGATGCTCGCGCCACCCGCTCGCGGCGTTACTCGGGGGTGCAACCCAGCGGCGGCCGAGCGCGGGAAGGCGGGGATCGTCTTCGCCATCGGGGCTCCAATGCACCGCCAGCGCATCATCGCGCACGATCGTGATCGTGCGCCGTAGACGATAGATCGCCAGCCGCCTTGCGAGCGCTTCGGAAATCGCTTCGTCGCAATCCAGCAGCAGATCGTCACCGTCACCCCAGACGATGAAGTCCGCGATCACCTTGCCCTGCGGGGTCAGCAGCGCGGCATATGCGGGCAGTTTATCGAGCTTGTTGGTGACCAGCCCGTCGAGGAATCCGCGGACGTCCTCGCCCGAGAGGCGGATCAGGGCGCGGTCTGACAGGGTGGTTTCGGGCATGGCCCTTAGCTAAGGGGGCAGGGTGACCGATACAATCACCATCCGCCGCCCCGACGACTGGCACGTCCATCTGCGCGATGACGCGATGCTGGAGCGGGTCGCGCCGTATACTGCGCGGCAGTTCGCGCGGGCGATCGTGATGCCCAACCTCGCGCCGCCCGTGACTTCAGTCGTGCAAGCCGCCGCCTACCGCAAGCGCATCGTCGCGGCAGCCGGGCCGGGCTTCACCCCGCTGATGACCGCTTACCTCACCGATCAGGCCGATCCCGACGAGCTGGCGCGCGGTCATGCCGAGGGGGTTTGGGTCGCCGCTAAGCTGTATCCGGCAGGGGCGACCACCAACAGCGCCAGTGGCGTGACTGACATCGTCCACATCCACCCCGCACTGGCGCGGATGGAGGCGATCGGCATGCCCTTGCTGGTCCATGGCGAGGTGACCGATCCAGCAATCGACGTATTCGACCGCGAGGCGGTGTTTATCGACCGCATTCTTACCGGGCTGATTGCGGACTTCCCCGCGCTCAAGATCGTGTTTGAGCATATTACCACGCGCCAAGCCGCCCAGTTCGTCGCCGATGCCCCCGCCACGGTCGCCGCGACCATAACCCCGCAGCACCTCCACCTCAGCCGCAATGCCCTGTTCGAAGGTGGTCTTCGTCCCCATGCCTACTGTCTGCCCGTGCTGAAGCGCGAGGAGCATCGCGTGGCGGTGCGCGCAGCGGCGGTCAGCGGATCGCCAAAGTTCTTTCTCGGCACCGACAGCGCGCCCCATGCCCGCGACGCGAAGGAGAGCGCCTGCGGTTGCGCCGGCATCTTCAATGCCCCGTTCGCGCTGGAAAGCTATGTCACGGTGTTCGATCAGGAAGACGCGCTCGACAGGTTCGAAGGCTTTGCGTCGGAACATGGCCCGCGCTTCTACGGCCTTCCGCTCAACGAGGGCGCCATGACCCTCAGCCGTTCGCCGATCGAGGTTCCCGACATCATCGACGGTCTTGTCCCATTTCACGCGGGGCAGTCGCTTGGCTGGACGATCACAAAGGGCGGTTGAACCAGCCCGCACCCTTCGCTACAGCCCGCTCGCTGCTGCAAGCCGGAGACGTGGGTGAGTGGCTGAAACCAACGCTTTGCTAAAGCGTCATACGGGTTAAACTGTATCGAGGGTTCGAATCCCTCCGTCTCCGCCATTCCTTGCTGAATTTACGATCATGGCCGGCAGTCAGGCTCAGCGCCGACCGCGCCAGCGCGGTAATCGCCTGATGGACCGGCAGCGCCAATATAAGGATATCCCGTGGCCTCGTTCAAAGACCCCTCGTTTCAAGATCGCGTCGCCGCCGCCAACAAGGCCCGGCAATCGGCGCTCGACAAGCTCAAGTCGAAACCTCCGGTAGACGAAGCCTTGCTGGCACAGCAGCGCGCGGAACGCGAAGTTCGCGAGAAGGCGCAGGCCGCGGAGCGAGCAGCGAAGGCCGAGGCCAACGCTGCGGCGAAGGCGGAAAAGGCGGCCCTCAAGCGTGCCAGGATCGAGGAGGAAGCTGCGGCGGCAGCGCTGAAGGCCGCTCGCCTCAAGCCTGCGAGCGCAGCCGACATGAAGGCCGCGCGCGATGCTCGTTACGCCGCTCGCAAGGCACGGAACTAAGGACAAGTTCCAGGGCGATGTCATCGATTTGACTCTTTTGGCGGGCGCTATAGTTTCGAGGCATGGGGCAATCGGATTACGTCAGACAGCGCATTGCGCTGCTCAGGGACCTTGCCGCTTCGATCAACGACGATCGATCCCGGCTAATGGTGTCCAGTCTCGCCGACCGGACCGAATCGCGATCGAATGCCAAACTGGCCGCAATGAAAATCATCCGGGACCGGGTTTACGAACAGTAAGTCGGAGCCACTCGTTCAACACCGGTAGCGTCCGGCGCAACACAGCA
>JAZKHF010000277.1:0-8296 GCA_040385545.1 Pseudomonadota bacterium | reverse complement strand
AATGCTCTCCGATCCTGTCCTAAACCTGTCCGTACGTGGTGTAGTCGCGGGCAAAGTCGTTCGTGCGCCTGAAATTGGTGAAGGACATGCTGACGGTCATGTCCAGGCCGGTGACATGGTGCCACCAGCCCAGAGGAATGAACAGTGCCTGGCCCGGCTCGATCGTACACTGCATGATCGTCGGTCTGGTCGAATCGGGTAGGGAAGCGAGCGCCTCGGGACCGGTCCAGCCGCTGTAGCAGTGGAGCGAATTTCGCATCAGCGGCGTATCCCAGCTGGGCACGAGGGTCACCTTCTTGCGGCCCTTGATCTGGATCAACAGATTGTTCGTCAGGTCGTGATGGAACGGGGTGATTGTCCCCTTCGGCCCCATCCAGAAAAATCCGTCCTGTTCAGACTTGGATTCGAGATAGCCGTCGATCCCGCCGATATCGTCCCACAATGGTGCCAGGGCCGTCCGGTTGCGGCCACCATTATTGGCGGTCACATAGAAATCGTTCGATTCCTCGACGTCGCGAAGCATTTCGAGAAAGCGCCCGAATGTCATCGATTCCTTATGGCTGTCGGATCGCGCCTCATAATCGGGATCGCTGCTTCGCCCGGTTTGGACCTCGATGGTCGCATCACTCAGGCGTCGCTCGAAGTCATCCAGCGACCAAAGATCAAGCGCTGGCCAGTGATCGATCAGGCCATCGATGACAATTGGGCGATGGGCCGAATAATAATCGCGGAAGAAAGCGTCAGCGCCGAGCTTGTGCACCAGCGGAACGGTGTCGAGTCCGCCGTCGAGCGTTGCCAGACGACCATACGAAGCGAGTAGCCAGTCCCGCTTGGCCAGCCGCTGGCGAAGAACCTCCGCTCCCTTCAGATAAGGGCTTTCGGATGCGTGGCGGATCTCGCTCAGGGCGAGTGACAGCGGACAACCCAGTTGCACCAGCCGCGACGCAATGTCGTCATTGGTCGCGCCAAGCAGCAAATTCTCAGCAATCCACCGCTTGGCATCGTCGGTCAGCAGGTTGGCGTCGCTTGCCCCGTCCAGACCCGAATGTTGCCGATGTGCGCTGGCCATTGAGTTGCTCCTTCGCGACGCCTTTGCCGCACTAACGTGACGTTGTGGTTACGGCCTTGATACGAGCCACGGTCTGATATTGAGTCATAAAGTTGCAGCAGTCCTGTGCGATCCGAGTCCGGTGGGGACGCGCCAATCTTTCAAACTGCTGGACAAGCGGACAGGCGCATCGCGCGTGCTGACGTACGGTGCGCTGGGTGTTGCCCTGATTGCCCTGTGGACCCAGGTGGCGTCGCCTCGACAGGCGGGGGCAATTTCGCACGCGGTCGAGCATGATCCGGCGGGATTGCTACCTCCCTTGCCCGCGTCGACCGCGCTCGATCAGATCAGGCCGAGCGCGGCATTGTTCGAAATCACGCTGGCTTATCCCAGCGATGGTGATGTGTCGGGACTGCTGATCCGCGCTGGGGCCGCCGCCGATCAGGCGCGGCAGGCTTCGCGGATGGTGCGGGATCGGTTCGGCGGTGAAGTTGACGATGCCTCCGACATCAAGCTGGCGCTTGGAGCACAAGATGAGGGCAAGGGTCGATCGATCGAGCAATTGACTATTCTCAACGATCTTGGCCGAACCATCATTGCCCGCGACGGAGCCGCGATGCGACTGGTCCACGGCGCGCCACGGGCGATTAAAATCGACGTGCCGGCTGGCTCGGTGGATGCCCATCGTTCGCTTCGCGACGCGGGGCTGGATGCGCGTCTGGCGCTGGAGGCGAGCGCGCTGCTGAAACGCCGCGCGGCGGAGGCTCGCCGGGTGACTGCCGTGATCGGCGAGCGGCCCGATCGATTCAGAGACCACGGGTCGCCGCAATTGCTTTACCTGGCGGCGACGCGTGAGGGTCGCAGTCCCGTGCGGCTATTACGTTGGCAGGGCGCACCCGATGGCTGGATCGACATTGGCAAATATTCGTCTGATTCGGGCTTCATGCAGCCTGTCCAAGGCCGCGTCAGTTCTGGCTTCGGCACCCGGCTTCATCCCATTTTACGCTTCCTTCGGCTGCATCAGGGCGTCGATTTCGCGGCTGGCTGGGGCACGCCGGTCCGCGCTGCCGCCGACGGACGGGTGATCGGTGCCGGGTGGAGCGGCGGCTATGGCCGACAGGTTCGGCTGGATCATGGCAATGGCGTGGTCACCAGCTATTCGCACCTCAGCGACATGGTCGGCGTGCTTGGCAATTCGGTAAGGCGCGGACAGATTGTCGGCTATGTCGGGGCATCCGGCCTCGCCACCGGGCCGCACCTGCATTTCGAGGTGATCAGGATGGGGCGTCGGATCGATCCGCTAAGTGCGCGATTTATCGAGGGCAATGCCGTCGACCGGGCAAAGGTCGCCGCGCGTCTTGCTCAGCTGAGGATCACTGGCTCGTAGGCGATTTGCAGCATTGCGATTAGCCAGGAAGCGGCCGCGAGCATCGTCCCGAACGGCAGCGAGTCGCGTGCGGAAAGACCTCGCGCCAACGCGATCGCGAGACCGATCATCGCGGCCAGCGCCAGGGTCGGCGCCAGCGCTTGCCAGCCAAGCCACAATCCGATCGCGCCTAACAATTTTGCGTCGCCCTGGCCCAGTCCCTCGCGGCCCCGCGCTCTCCGATAGGCCAACGACAGCAAGGTAAGCGCGATCCATCCCGCCAGTCCGCCGATGATCCGGTCAAGCAGCGACGGCCCAAGAAAACCGCCAAATGCAATTCCGCCGAGGGCAAGCGGCAGGACGAGCCGGTCCGGCAGCCAGAAATGGCGCCAGTCGAGCCATGCAAGCGGCAATAGCAACCAGCCGAACAAAGCGAGCGCAGCGCCGGTTTGATCGGGCGAATATCCGATCGCCGTGGCCCCGACGATTGCGGCGACGATTTCGACACGCGTGTGGGTGGGATCGATCGGCGCCTTGCAATAGCGACACCTTCCGCGCAGCCAAAGGCGCGAAACGATCGGAATCAGGTCAAGCGGACCAAGGTCGCGGCTGCACCCATCGCAGCGTGAGCGTCCGATGGCCGACTGTTCGCCCTTCGGCAGGCGAATGACCAGGGTGGCGAGGAAGCTGCCGACGATCGCTCCGAAGATTGCTCCAAGAATCGCCCCGGCCACACTCACAGCTTGCCATCGACGCTCATCATCAGGCCATCGGCCGACGGGGTGAAGCCGGCCGCCGCCAGAATCGCCGCCTGATCCGGCTGTGCCCCGCGGACATGGAACCAAGCGCGGTAGTCACCGGTCGATCGCACGTAAAAGTCGAGCTTGCCGGAGCCGGACAGGGTCGCCAGTGTAAAGCGAACGCGCCTGTTCTCGCAGCGGACAGAGCCGCGCAGCGAAACTCCATCGACGCCCGGTATGGGTGCGGCAAGCAGTACGGTTACCCGCCCCGACGCGGCTGAACATTCCTGCCCTCGGAACAGCAATGTGACATCGTCGAGCTGGACCGCGTCGACCGGAAGCGCGCCGAACAGGCCGGTGGCTCCGATTCGTCCGGTCGTGTCGCGCAGGCCGCGTTCTCCGCCGGACACCAAAGTCCCGTTGAGTGAGCCCTGCGGATCGCCCAACCTGTGGAAGTTCATCTTTACGCCGCCGGCGAGAAGCGCGAGCGGCTCGACCGCGACCTCGAACGTTCCCAGGCGGCGGGTCCCGAAATTCAATTCGCCGATCCGACCGTGCCAAATGGTCCCGGCAACCTGACGGGCCGTGAACCCCTGCTCGGCGATCCGGCCGACCGCTGTCCGCAGCGGTACGAACGCGAGCAGGCTGATCGCCACGATGCCCGCGAAGAGGAGTATCAACCGGCGGGTCATTGGGTGCTTCCGGAGACGGTGGCCGAGACGGTGGACGAGACGGTGACCGTACCGGCACCGCTCGGGGCGATCCGGACGTCGCTCAGGCGATAACCTGCCGCCTCCAGACCGCGCAGCCAGTCGAGCGCTCTCGGGGCAGGGCTGGACGCGATGGTGATCACCGCCGAGCCCGGCGACGATCCGGCGCGAGTTTCGGCCGTGATACCGCGCTGGCTCGCGCTGTCGCTGAGGAACAGGGCCAGGTCGGGAACGGCGCTCGGAACGGGGGACGTCCCGGTCGACTGGGCGGCGAGCGCCTTGATCCGGCCGTTACGGTCGACCGCCTGTAGTTGCTTCCGCAATGCCTCGTTATAGGCATTGCCGAGCGGGACAACGAGCAGCAGCCAGATGAACAAGGGGATGAGGATGGCCAGCATGATCTGCAGCAGACGACGCTCGCGCTCGGACCGCGCGCTATACCAATCCCTGATGATCACGATCACAGCCCATTCCCCAGGGTCACGTCGGCAAATGTCTGCCCATTGCCTTGGGTTCGCGGGACCGCGGTGACCCGGTAGCCGTCGCGCTGGAGCGCTAGCAGCACACGGTTGATGGCATCGGGTCCCTGGCCGCTCAGGGTGAAGGTCAGCGATCCACCACTGTAGCCGAGGGTCGACAGGCTGACATTCTGCTCGGGCTGAAGGCGCACCAGAACCGCCGCGACCTCCGACGACAGGGATCGACCGCCGGTGGGACCGGCGCGCGCGGCCAGCATGGCTTCGGCATTGTCGAGCGTGACGCCCGGACCGGCTGCCGAACGAGCGATTTCCAGCGCTTCGGCGTCGAGCGCGGCACGCGACGTGTCGAGCTTCAGCACCGCGACGATCGAAAAGACGGTCGTGACGAAGACGAGCGCCAGCAGGAGCAGCGCCAGTTCGCGGATTCGTGTTCGATCGATGACAATCCGTCGGCGGCGAGCGAAGCGGCCGGTGCGCAAATCGGGACGTGGCACATCGGCCAGCCCGATCAGCGCCAATTCCAGATCGCGCGGCTCGAGTTCGACTGGCTGCTCGCCGGCGCCGATTAAGGCGTCCTTGAGTGCAGGTTCATCGGGCAGGATGGTGCCGCGACGACCGATGATGCGTTCGCTGCCGATGGACACCGCGGCCCATTCGTCAGCCAGCGGCAGGACCATCGCAGCCGGGACGATGTGGTCGATGCCGACTGCAAGACGTTCGGCCCAATCGATCCATTCCTGCATCTTCGCATTGGCCACCACGGCAGTGACCATCGTTGGCGGATCGCCAGCCAGCAAGGCCGAGGCGGTATGCAGCGTTTCCGGATCGCCGAGACTTTGTTCGAGTGCCGCGACCCGGGCGATGGTCGCCGCCTGGCGGACACTGGAGACGCCCTCGACGCGGTCCGAGAAAGCCAGCCGCACCAGCGCGGCTGGCGCCAGACCGATAACCTTCGTTCGCCCGTCGGCAGCAAGGGCCATCCAATCGTCGCCAACGCCCGATTCGACAGTATCGCCGGCGACCCGCCACCAATGAGTCGCACCGTCGCTGCCCGTCGGATCGTGCGGAAGCGCGACGAACATGGCCGTCGGCACCACCCGTTCCCGAATCACCGTTCGGCTCACTGAAATTCCCCCCATTGACGGCTGAGGACGCGCGCCGGCGTCTGCCGGGCATCGATCAGCGCCTGTTGCGCGAGCAACTGCCCGACATCCTGCCCTTCGACGCTGGCGGTCAGTGTGAAGAATTCCGTGATGACCCCGCTCTGTTGGCGCGCCGCGGCGGGCAGGGGGATCGACGCAAATGCCGCCGATCCGAAGAATTCGTCGACCCCGCTGAAGCCGCTGATCGGTCGTTGCGCGAGGATCGCCCTGGCGCGAAGCAGGTCGATCTTGCCCTGCGCGAGCATAACGAGCAGCGGCGCTTCCTCGGGCCGTAGCGTGTTGACGTTGATCGGGGACTTGCCGACGATCGGCAGCGCACATAGCCAGCGTTCGAGGCGTGCATAATCCTGCGCGCTGACACCGGGTACAGAGCGCAGTTCGCTGCGATCGGTCATCGCCCGGTTGGCGGGCAGGGCATTGGGCGGATAGCCACCCGCCTCAACCCCGTCCCGGCTCGGTGCATTGTCGTCGTCGATATAGTCGGTTGCCGCAGCGGCGATCCGCGTCGCGCGACCTGGCTCGATGCCGACACTTGTCATCAACGCGACAAATTCCAGCTGACCTTCGGGGCGCGGCGCCAGCACCTTTTCGTCGAAGAGCTGGGCCAGCGCATTGAGATTGAAACAATTTCCACCGTCCCCGACCGTTGCACGCACCCTCATTCCATCGGGCAGGTCGATTGTCCGAGGGACGCCGAGCCAGTTTCCGGCCAGCGTGACGCGCTTTGGCTGGGCGGCTCGCAAATCCTCGATCCGGGTCATGGCGATCAGTTCGGCGGTGCCAAGCCAAGCCTGGGCCTGCGCCGCGCCACGGGCGTTCCCGGCGAGCCGGGTCGCGAGGCCGACCCGATCGAGCACCGTCACCGCAACGGTCGCCATCACCGCGACCAGCAGCAGGACGGTCAGCAGTGCCGCGCCCCGTTCTCCAGGATCGACCGTCACGACGCGGTGCCCTCTTCGTCCGCAGGCGGCGCATCGGCTGGCGGCTTTTCTTCCGGCTCAAGCCCGCGCGGGGGGAGGGCGGCGATCACCACCAACGGCGGGCGGCCGCGCGCGCGCGCCGTCAATTCCACCGCGACCGGCAGCAGCTCGCGTTCCGACGATTCAAAGCGGTCGACCCAGCTTCCGTCGACGCGACGATACCGCAGCGAAAAGGCTTCGATGTCACGCTGGATGACCGCCGGCTGGCCGGGATCCGATCCGTCGAGGAACAGATGGGCGATCCGCGACACATTCGACTGGGAGCCGGTCCATTCGACCCGCTGAAGCGTGCTTCGGGGCTGGCCGTCGGGATTGGCCCATCCGCCGCGCATCAAGGTGATGGATGAGGGACTTCCCGAAAAAGACGGCAAGCGACGCTCGCCCAATCCGACCAACGGACGGGCGATCGCCTGCCCAAGATCGGCGGTGAACAGGGCCGCGACCCGCTCCTGCCCGTTAAGCCGGGAAAGACTTCTGTCGATCGCGGACTGCGTGTCGACGCTCGCCCGAAGCAGTCCCACCCCGGCCACCGCAAGCATGGCGAAGATCACCATGGCCACCAGCATTTCGACCAAGGTGAACCCGGCTTCGGGGTGCGGAGCGGTCATGGCGTCACCCGCTTGACGAAGGTGCGAACCGACCGTCCGCGCCCGTCGTTCTGGACGACCGCGATGTCGACCCGCATCAGGCGCTTGTCGGCGGTCGGTATGATCCGCCGGACGATCGCGAACGTCGATCCGCCATTGGTGACGGTGGAGCGACTTTCGCCGATGGTCGCGCCAGGATCGCTCGCGGCCAGCACCGATTCATTGCGGACGACAATGTCCGCCAGCCGTGCGTCGGAGATCGCGCCCGTCTGGGCAATGGCGTATATATCGAGGCGCATGAGTGCGAGCGCAGCAATCGAAAAGATCGCCAGCGCCACCAGCATTTCGATCAGGGTAAAGCCCTGTTCCTGCCCGTTGGCCGAGACCATCACTGCACCTTCACGTCGCCATTGGGGGCGACCGCAATTTGCGCCGACTTTCCGTCGCGCGTGATGTCCAGCCGCATCGGCGCATCGGGAAGGCCGAGATTATCGAACACCAGTCGAGCGCGGCCACCGCTAAGCGCCGCCTCCTTACCGGCCAGTCCAATTGCCACGACATCGGTCCCCTCGGCCCAGTCGACCGTCTCGAATGGTTTCTGCACCAGAGAGCTCCATGCACCACCGGACCGGACATCGAAGCCATAGCCGGATCGCCCGATCCAGATTCCGACCGGCCTTGCGGAAACGATGGCGGTTTCCCGTGCCGCCGCGATCCGGCTGGCAAGGCGCGATGCATCCGCGGATAAACTGCTACCGCCGCCGCCCGCGGTCAGCACGACCGTCGTCGCAAGCAGCGCCATGAGCAGCATGACGATCAGCATTTCGACCAGGGTGAAGCCGTCGCGGGACATGACTGGACGATCAGCTACCCGAGCCGATGTCAGCATTTTCTTCCGTTCCCCCCGCCGCGCCATCGGCACCGAGCGACATGATCTCGAATGGCCCGGACCTGCCGGGAACCGCCAGCTGGTACGGCCGATTCCACGGATCGGTCGGCAGTTTCTTGACGTAGCCGCCGGAACGATAGCTGGTTGCCTGGCTGCCTGCAGGCGGCTGGACTAGGGCGTTTAGGTCCTGCGGATAGGAAAAATTGTCGAGGCGATACATTTCCATCGCCTGCTCGAGAGTCGCGATGTCGGCGCGGGCCTTGGTCTGCATCGCCTTGTCCTGGCTTGGCAGGACGTTGATCAGAACGACCGTCGCCAGCAATCCGATGATGAC
>JAZKHF010000276.1:0-1669 GCA_040385545.1 Pseudomonadota bacterium | reverse complement strand
GGCGCGATCGTCTCGGGCGGCAAGGGCGACGCCGAAAGCAAGATCGCGGCGATGGAAGCGGCCGGTATCATGGTCGCCCAATCGCCGAGCGAACTGGGCTCGACCCTAGTCGCGCGGCTGGCGGGTTGAACTGACCAAACCTTCTCCAGAGGGAGAAGGATACGAAGGCTTGGCAGCTTGCTGCCTAGCCGAAGTTGGATGAGGGGATATGCTCTCGACAGGGTGATCCCCTCACCCAGCTACGACTAAGCCGCGCGAAGGTGCGCGACCAAGTCTGCGCAACCCTCTCCCGACGGGAGAGGGGAAAGAGGTGCACGATGGGCTACGAAGGTCAGGATTTCAGCGACATCGCAGGCGGCGTCTCGCCTGCCTTTGTCGATACGCTCTACGCGCGGTTCAAGGCCGATCCGTCGGCGGTCGAGCCGAGCTGGCGCGGATTCTTCGAGGGACTGGAGGGCACCGTCACCGGGCCGAGCTGGGCGAGCAAGTCCTGGCCGCTCGCCGAAACCGATGCGCTGACCGCAGCGCTCGACCCGACCCAGATGGAGGTGCCTCCCGCGCCTGCGAAGGCTGGCAAGCCAGCCGCCACCCCGGCCCCGGCGTTCGACGACATCCGCAAGGCGGCGGACGCTTCCATCCGCGCGATGATGCTGATCCGCACGTACCGGGTCAGGGGGCATCTCGCCGCGAACCTCGATCCGCTGGGGCTTGCCAAGCGCGAGATGCCCGAGGATTTGAAGACCGAATATCACGGCTTCGGCGACGATCAGATCGATACCCCGGTCTACCTCGGCGGCGCGATGGGCCTCCAGATGGCGACGATCCGCGAGCTTGTCGATATTCTGCGCGCCAATTACTGCGGCAACGTCGGCCTCGAATATATGCACATCGCCGACGTCGATGAGCGTCGCTTCCTGCAGGATCGGATGGAGGGCAAGGACAAGGCGATCCAGTTCAGCGCCGAGGGCAAGAAAGCGATCCTGTCCAAGGTCATTCACGCCGAGGGTTACGAGAAGTTCCTCGGCAAGAAATATGTCGGCACCAAGCGCTTCGGCCTTGACGGTGGCGAGGCGATGATCCCCGCGCTCGAAAGCGTCATCAAATATGGCGGCGCGATGGGCGTCAACGAGATCGTGTTCGGCATGGCGCACCGCGGGCGTCTGAACGTGCTCGCCAACGTCATGGCCAAGCCGTTCCGCATCATCTTCCACGAATTTTCGGGCGGGTCGGACAATCCCGAGGATGTCGGCGGTTCGGGCGACGTCAAATATCACCTCGGCACCTCGACCGACCGCGAGTTCGACGGGATCAGCGTCCACATGTCGCTGGTCGCCAACCCCAGCCATCTGGAGGCCGAGGATCCGGTCGTGCTCGGCAAGATCCGTGCGATCCAGACGATGGCCGACGATCTGAAGGAGCATAAGACCGCGCTGCCGGTACTGATCCATGGCGACGCGGCGTTCGCGGGGCAGGGGATCGTCTGGGAATGTTTCGGCTTCTCCGGCATCCGCGGCTACAACACCGGTGGCTGCGTTCACTTCGTCATCAACAACCAGATCGGCTTCACCACCAGCCCGCAGTTCGCGCGCTCGTCACCCTATCCGTCGGACGTGGCCAAGGGCGTCCAGGCGCCGATCTTCCACGTCAACGGCGACGATCCCGAAGCGGT
>JAZKHF010000275.1:0-4809 GCA_040385545.1 Pseudomonadota bacterium | reverse complement strand
AGGGCCGCACCAGCGACCAGGATAAGAGCACGCATTCAAAACTCCCTTGATTTTTCCGACCTGGAACGGATTTGCCCGCTTTCCAAATCGCGCGCACAATAGGCGGAAGGGCTCAACGTCTCAAGCCTGTTTCGACTTTTGCCCAAGATTCGCTAGAAATGCGGGAAATTCTGCGCTTAGCGCGGCGTCCAGATCGGTCATCTGCGACGATCTTCCGAGCGCTTCCAGGCTCGTGACGCCATATTGTTCGATGCCGCATGGAACAATGCCGGAAAAGTGCGCCAGATCGGGCGCGACATTGATCGAGAATCCGTGGAGGGTCACCCAGCGCTTCACGCGCACGCCAATGGCACCGATCTTGGCCTCGCCGTTCCCGGTGCCGGTCCAGATACCGATCCGGCCACATTCGCGTCGCGCGGCCACATCCAGCGCGGCGAGAACGTCGATGATCCAGCCTTCCAGACAATGGACAAAATGGCGAATGTCGCGACCCCTTCTATCCAGATCGATCATCAGATAGCCGACCCGCTGACCCGGGCCATGATAGGTATAGCGCCCACCGCGCCCCGCCTCGGCGACGTCGAACCCCTGTGGGTTGAACAACTCGGCCGGATGGGCACTGGTGCCAGCGGTAAAGATAGGCGGATGTTCGACCAGCCAGGCGAGCTCGGGCGCGGTCCCGGCACGGACGGCGGCGGCACGCCTCTCCATCGCCGCAAGGCTGTCCGCATAAGGCGTGAGGCCGGGGCTGACCTTCCATTCTACACCGTCGATCATGCACCGCGACATGGCGTTGACCGGCGGTGCCCGCAAGTGCGTTGCCTTCGCCACCTGGGTTCCGCATAAGCCCCGAACCATAGTGGGAGCGGAAATGTGAGACTGTCGATCGGCAAGGCGTGGGAAGAAAGCAGTGCATTCCTGGCGCGGGAGGGCAAGCTGGTCGCGCCGGTCGCCTTGGCCTGTTTCGCGCTGCCATCGATCCTGGTCGGTCTGGCTTTTCCAACCGGCATGGCCGGTGGCGGGGGCGCCGGATGGCTGATGCTTCTGGTCCTGCTGGCATCATTGTGGGGGCAGATGACGATCATCCTGCTGGTCAATCGGTGGCAGGGAAGCATCGGTGAAGCGCTCGGCAAGGCCGGGCGTCGATTGGGCGTGCTGATCGGAGCATTTGTGCTCGTATTCGTGCCGATCATCCTCCTTTTTTCAGTGGGACTGGGGGTGCTACTGGTCGGCGCGGGGGTGACCGATCCCTCGGCCGTGGCGCCAGCGAAGCTCGCGGAGATTCCCGGCGTGGCCCCGATTTTGTTGGCGTTGGTGGTGGCGTTCCTGTTCCTCGGGGCGCGCTTGTTCCTCGCGTCGGCAGTGGCCGTAATGGAGAAGGTCGGCGTGGTCGGGTTGCTCAAGCGTAGCTGGCGGCTGACGAAAGGATCATTCTTCCGCCTGCTGGCCCTGCTCCTGCTCCTGTTGATCGTCCAGTTCATCCTCGGCCTGGCGGTTACGACGGTGGTCGGATCGATCGCGGTGCTGGTGGCTGGAGAATTGAAGCCGTTCAACACCTCGGCGTTGCTGGTGGCGCTGGCGAGCGGGCTTCTCTCGGCAATCATTTCAAGCGTCTGGGCGGCAATGGCCGGACGCATCTATGTCCGGCTGGCGGCCCCCGAAACAAGCGTCCCCGGAAACTAGGCCCAGCGCGCGAGCGGGGGCAGACTCATCAGGATCGCGTCGATGTTGCCACCCGTCTTGAGCCCGAACAATGTGCCGCGGTCGTAGAGCAGGTTAAACTCGACGTAGCGCCCGCGGAATTCGAGTAGTTTGGACATGTCGTCGTTGCTGAACGGCTGATTCATCCGCTTCCTGACCAACGCCGGGAAGATATCGAGAAAAGCCTCACCGACGTTGCGGGTGAAGGCGAAGTGCTGGTCGAAATGATCTTCCAGCCGGTCGAAGAAGATCCCGCCCACTCCGCGCGCGACATTGCGGTGGGGCAGCCAGAAATATTCGTCGGCCCATTTTTCGAAGCGCGGATAAAAGGTCGGGTCGTGCGCCGCGCAGGCGGCGCGCAACCGCGCGTGAAAGGCATCGGTATCGTCCTGATAGGGGATCGCCGGGTTCAGGTCGGCCCCTCCGCCAAACCAGCGCCGCGTAGTTGTCAGGAAGCGGCAGTTCATGTGCACCGCGGGAACGTGCGGGTTGGCCATGTGCGCCACCAGGCTGATCCCGGTGGCGAAGAAGCTTGGATCGACTTCCGCCCCGGGAATGGAGGCGGCAAATTCAGGGCTGAAACGTCCGCCGACCGTTGACACGTTGACCCCCACCTTTTCGAATATCTTGCCGTTCATCTGGCTTCGAACACCGCCGCCGCCATGAGTTTCATTGCCGTCATCGTCATGTTCAGTCCGGTCCCACGGCGTGAACGCGAAGGCGGCATCGGACCCGGCTTCGCGCTCGATCGCCTCAAACGAGTCGCAGATCCTCGTGCGGAGCGACTCAAACCAGTCACGGGCGGCCTGTTGCTGGTCGTCGAGCGGTTTCATGCGGGCAATCCTTGTGTCTGGCGGAGCGCTTCGCCGAGCGCGAGTGCAGCGGCGATGGCAAGATTCAACGAGCGGACATCGGCGCGGATCGGGATTCGCAAACTGGCGTCGCAGCGCCTCGCGACCTCGGCGGGAACGCCCCCGCTTTCCTTGCCAAAAAGCAGAATGTCGTCGGCGGCAAAGTCGAAATCGTAGGGTGAATTGATGCCCTTGGTCGTTAGCAGAATCAGTCGCTGGGAATTGCCGTTACGGAAGGCTTCAAAATCCACGTGGCGTTCGATTTCGACCGCGTCGATATAGTCCATCGCGGTACGTCGGACGCGCTTGTCGTCCCATTCGAATCCCATCGGCTCGATCAGGTCGACCGCCACGCCTAAACAGGCGCCGAGGCGAAGAACGGCTCCGACATTCTGGGCGATCTCGGGCTGATAGAGGGCGATGCGCATTGGCCCTGCGATAGTCTGGGACGTCCACGCCGCACAAGCGTGACAATTTGACCATTTGCAACGGCGAGACGAGGCGCTATCAGGCCCGCCAATCGCTTGGGCCCTCCGGCGATGTGTCTTTTTCGTGCCTTTTCGCACAACGCCAATTCGACCAAGGGTGAGCATGGCCACGCTAGAACAATCCGCAGGCGCTTCGGAGACCGGTGACGGAGTTCGTCGTCGCGATTTCATCAATATCGCCGCCGTCAGTTTCGCTGGGGTTGGCGCGGCAGCGGTGGTGTTGCCATTGGTGTCGCAAATGGGCCCGTCCGCCGACGTCCTGGCGCTGGCCTCGACTGAGGTAGACATCAGCAAGATTGCCGAGGGTCAGTCGATCAAGACGGTGTGGCGCAAGCAACCGGTGTTCGTCCGCAACCTGACGGCTAAGGAAATCGCCGAGGCCAATGCGACGCCGCTGAGTGAGCTTCGCGATCCGCAGAGCCTTGCCGAGCGCACCAAGCCGGGCAAGCAGAACTGGTTGATCACCTTGGGCGTGTGCACGCATCTTGGCTGCATCCCGCTCGGCGTCGGCGAAGGCGAAAACAAGGGACCGTACGGCGGTTATTTCTGCCCCTGCCATGGGTCCTCCTATGACACGGCGGCGCGTATCAGGACGGGCCCCGCGCCGCTGAACCTGGCCGTTCCCGAATATGCATTCACATCCGACACTGTCGTGACGATCGGCGAAGAGGCGTCATCATGAGCTTTTCCTGGGCCAAGCCCTACGAACCCAAGACCGAAATCGGCAAATGGTTCGATGACCGCCTTCCGCTTCCGCGGCTGATCTATGGTGCCATTGGTGGCGGCTATCCGGTGCCGCGCAACCTCAACTATTTCTGGAACTTCGGCGTACTTGCCGGCCTGTTCCTGGTGATCCAGATCGTCACCGGAATAACGCTGGCGATGCATTATTACTCCAGCATCGACGGGGCGTTCAATTCGGTCGAGCATATCATGCGCAACGTCAACGCCGGCTGGATGTTGCGATATGCGCACGCCAATGGCGCCAGCTTCTTTTTCATCGTGGTCTACATCCATATCTTCCGCGGGCTATATTATGGCTCGTACAAGGCGCCGCGTGAACTGATCTGGATGCTCGGACTGGTCATCTACTTGCTGATGATGGCAACCGCCTTCATGGGCTACGTGCTTCCCTGGGGCCAGATGAGCTATTGGGGGGCGCAGGTCATCACCGGCTTCTTCAGTGCCTTCCCGCTGGTTGGCGAGCCGATCCGTATCTGGCTGCTCGGCGGCTATGCGCCCGACCAAGCTGCGCTGACGCGCTTCTTCTCGCTTCACTACCTGCTGCCGTTCGTGATCGCCGGCGTGGTCGTGCTGCACATCTGGTCGCTGCACATCCCGGGGTCGAACAACCCGACCGGCGTGGACGTGAAGAGCGAAAAGGACACGCTTCCGTTCCACCCCTTCTACACCGCCAAGGACGGCTGGTTCGCGGGGGCGGTGCTGACCGTTTATTGCCTGGTGCTGTTCTTCGCGCCCAACGCGCTTGGCCATCCCGACAATTATATCCCGGCCAATCCGCTTTCGACCCCGGCGCACATCGTCCCCGAATGGTATTTCCTGCCGTTCTACGCGATCCTCAAGTCGTTCACGATCGACTTCATCCTGCCGGCCAAATTGTGGGGCGTGCTGGCGATGTTCGGCTCGATCCTGCTGCTGTTCCTGCTTCCGTGGCTCGACAAGTCGCCGGTCCGCTCGGGCAATTATCGCCCGGTGTTCAAGCGCTTCTTCTGGATCCTGGTGCTCGACGTGATCGTGCTGACCTGGGC
>JAZKHF010000274.1:0-25083 GCA_040385545.1 Pseudomonadota bacterium | reverse complement strand
CTCCGCCCTCAGTTGCTTGGGTTCCAGCGCCTCGGCTGGTCTCGATCCGCCGGATCGATCACGGTCTTACCTGGCATGCTCCCGAAACGCAGGTAATACGCTCGATCGAGACGATAGCGATGGCAATTTGCGACCCGCAACCGCCGTCTCCCTTGCTGGTGAAGCGCTCGTGGAAGAGGGCGAAAGCGCGTGCTGCAGCCGCCGGCCGCGACGAAACGCGCATCACTGTCGGCGACCTGCTCCCGCAACATGGCTTCAAGGGAAACCGCACTAACCGTGTTTCGTTCGAAGTGTCGAAGCTCATCCATTCGACAATCAGAGATGTATATCTGACTCGAGAGCGACGCTCGGTAGAAACCACTCTTAGCCGCGTGCGCGATAAGGTTCGGCTGGAGAACGGAATGCGCGCGCCTGAAGATCAGCTGGTGGTCCCTGGACGCAAAGCCGTCGAGTCAGCGATCAACAGCCTTCCGCGCGCGGAAGTGGTCGAAGCGCGCTATGGCGCGGATGCTGCTTACCAGGCCGTTGGTCAGGTCGAGCGGCGAGCGAGACCCGAAGCTCCGCTCGACGAGGTTGAAATTGACCATACACCTTGTGATCTGTTTGTCCTCGATGGACTAACAGGTGCGCCTCTTGGTCGGCCCACAATCGCTCTTGGGGAAGATCGCTGCACGGGCGCGCCTTGGGGCATTCATGTGGGGTTCGATCCGCCCAGCGTTCATACGGTCATGCAGTTGCTGCGAAACGGGGTCTTCCCGAAGAATTACGTTCGCGCTTTGGCTGACGCAGGCATTTGGGACATCGAGGGAAGCTGGTCAGTCTTTGGTGTCCCGGTAAAGGTGTCGACTGACCGCGGCGCAGAGGCGATGAACAATGACCTGCGCGCAATGGGCGTCGATTTACCGATCAAGGTGATTGAAGCGAAAGCTGGTCGGTCAGGTCGACTGAAAGGAGAAATTGAGCGGCGCTTGGGTTCGCTTAATCGCACTCTGCTGCAGGAACAGCGGGGCACAACCTTTTCGAACATCGTCGCGCGAGGTGATTACGACCCGAAGAAAAATGCTGTCATCACATACGAGGAACTCCTTGAGAAAATCCACATCTGGATCGTCGATATCGTCATGCAGAGAAAGCACGGGGGCACAGGGGACGTGCCGCAGCGCCTCTGGAATGAGAAGATTGCCACGCATCGACCATTCCAGGTTGAGAACGCTGACTCCCTGCTTGCTCTTTTCGGGCGGGTCGAGCATCGTATTGCCCGCAGAGACGGGGTCCGATTTAGACATCTGTTCTATCAGTCGGCCGAGTTCAACGCGCTACTTTCAGATCCCGCTTTTCTGAAAGCATCGACGAACGAGCGCGGCAGGGTCATAGTGCGGTTTCGATACGACCCGTCAAATATCAATCACATCCAAGTTTACCTGCCGCATGCTCGCGGGCGCGAAACCATGCACATGCGCGTCCCCGTTGAGAAACGAGCCACCAGTTACACCCGGGGATTATCGATCTGGGCCCATGATGCCATCGTGGCAATGGTGCGCGCGAAGGCGGATGACGCTGTGGATCTTGCAGCACTCGATCGGGCCAAGACCAAGCTGATCTCGGATATGGAGTTGCAAACACCCGGGTCAGCCAAGGTTCGTGGCACCGTCAGGATAGCTCGACTCCGCCAGATCGGTGGCGTGGCTCCCTTTGGGGACAGCACCCGAACAACGCCTGAGGGTAGTTTCGAAGACGTCCGCCAAGGTGCAGCCGCCGCAACAGCCGGGACGAGGAGAGAATCGCCACTAGCGGCCGCTAACGACGGCCTGCCTCCTCCGTGCGAAATGGAACTGGACGCCGAGGACCACGACCTCAGTCAGCTGGAAGAACGGCCTCAGCCGAAGTCCCGCAAATATACCCGAAAGAGTGATCCTGCGGTGAGTCAGACGACTAACAGGCCGGGCGGAAAAGTCCGCCATGCAAGGCCAAGGATTACAGTCGCCGACGACGCCAGCGATGACGATTTCTACAGCGAAGGAATGACGGCATGAAACGAAGCAATGCGGAAATCCTCGATGCACCGATCAACTGGGACGAAGTCTCGCTTGAAGAGCGTCGCAAGGTTCTCAATGCCATCTTTGTGCCGCGCACTTTCACGACGGAATTCGTGAACGCTATGCAGGACCTTCGCGATGGCTGCAAAGAAGGCGCCGAGGCGATGTGTCTTGTGGTTGTGGGTGAAAAGGGCGTCGGCAAGAGCGCCTTCTTGAAGGTTTACGCCTTGGAGAACCCGCGTGAGGTTATCGAGGACGACAATGTCGTTACGATCACACGACCGGTTGTCTACGTATCTTTTCCTCCAAGTCCGACGCTCAAGGGATCGGCCGAAGTGTTCCTGGAAGCACTCGCGGGCAAGGGATCGGTCAAAGGGAGCCGAACGGCTCTAACCCAACGCATCAAGGATTTGCTGGTCGACTTGAAGACCGAGCTCGTAATTGCGGATGAATTCCAGCACGTTCGAGAGGACGGAGCTAAGGGTAGAAGCGCAGTTGCCGATTGGTTGAAAGATATCCTCAAGGTGACCAATGTCCCCTTCGTGCTAGCGGGCATGCCGGAGACGATCCAGATTATCGAGGCGGACGAGCAACTCCACAGCCTTACTGAAGAACCGACCGTGATAACCAAGTATGACTGGGAGGACCCGGCCAGCCGCAAGGCGTGGCGCGCAATCCTGGCGAAGATTGATCTGGCCCTGCCGTTCAATCATCGATCAGACCTTGCCGCGCAGGACACAGCACGAGCGCTCTTCCTATGCTGCGATGGGAACCTCCGACGGCTGCGCGCGATCCTTCGGATCGCCGTCGGTCGCGCACTCCGCAACGGTGGCAAATTGGTCGTTTGGGACGATCTTGCAGCAGGCTACGATCGACTGCCCAAACTACCTCGACTGAAGGGCAATCCATTCGACTTAAATGGGTTGTTCAAAAGATGAATGGAGATTCCACCCCGTTTCCACGCCGCCCGGTGCCGGTGTGGGGCGAGAGCATATTCGGTTTCGAACGTCGGTTTGCGTGTTGCGCGCGGTATGCAACTCTCAGCACATTTCGTCACCTGCTTGGTCTGATTGGATTTGGGCCGCGGAGCATCAGTGCAAAATGGGAGACATTGGCACAAGCGGCCGGTCAGCCCGTCTCGGCATTAGACCACATGCGGTGGAAACCCTTAGAAAACTGCGGGCGACGCGATGCGGTCATGTTCTTGGGAAATGGGCTTCACTCTTGTCACATTCAAAGCGAAGACCTGCGCTTCTGCCCCGATTGTCTGAGAGAAAGTCACGCCCCAGAATCTCGGCTTCACCGCCAGGTCTGGCAGATCCACTTGGTCACCGCCTGCCCTAAGCACAGATGCCTGCTCGTCGAGGCTTGTGACGAATGCGGCGCTCCCTTCAGCCATAGCCGAAAGACCAAGCCTTGGGAGTGTGGCTGCGGGCGCAAAATGATAGACGTATCGACGATCAAAGCATCTCACGCGGCGATTGCAGTCTCGACGTTTGTCCTCCGCCACCCGGGCCTGGCGGGCGCGATGGGGCCAGACTTTCCTCTTGCGAATGCAAAGGTCCCGGGCGAGTTCGATGCCCTCACGCTAGACGAAATGCTTTCGGTTCTCGCGAAACTCGGCTTGCTCGGTTCCACGCCGAAATCACTGGATTATCCAGTAGCCGAAAACCAGAAAATTCATCGCGGTTCAGCAATGCCTCCGGACATTGATACTGAGAGGCTCGCGGCGCTCGTCAAAGCAGTGCACCGCATCTTTCTTGGCTGGCCTCAAACGGCCGACCGCTTGTTTGCAAACCTCGCGAACCGTAACCGCAGCCCAAGCGTGATCCATCCCGTTCGAGCCATGTTTGCTACCAATATGGGATATAGGCTTTTGGGTCGACTTAGATCGCTGGACGGTCGTGTCATCATGGTAATCGACGATGCCTTCGAAGCGTGGCTCCTGCGAACCTGCGGAATCTACATGGACGGTCGCAAGAGGGCGAAAGTGGTTGAAGCAGACGACATCGCAATTGACGTTGCGGACGCTATGCGGCGCCTCGAGGGAAAGCTTTCCAATCCCCTTGCAATACGCAACTGGATTGAGGCTGGAGCTGTGCGCATGATCGGGAAAAAAGTTTCCCTCGAGTCTGTCACGGCCACGGTCGACCAGTTGGCCGGTTTGCCGGATCACGAACTTGACGATGCCCTCCCGCTGGAGAGGCAGAGTTGCGGGCAGGCGTTCAATCCATACTATCGGCGCTCGGATGCCATCTGCGACATTCTATCGGGTGTCATCCGCGTTCAGCATCTGACGACTAGTGATCAATTTGGGCTGGCGGGGTTTCGCGTCTCAGGGACCGACCTGTTGCGTCAGTCAACGCTCCGCATCCCACCGAAAATTCGCGAACTGGCGAAAGAAGTGGATTCACTCTCCTCGCTGCCAAAAAACCTAAGAAGGTTGCATAGGCGAGCCAACCGACTGAGAAAATCCGACGCGTTCGCTCAACCGTCAAAGCTTAGGGAATTGGTAGCAAGGCTATGGCCAAACCACCCACCGGCCGAGTTTGAATCGATGCCCTCCGTGAGGTGCGCGTATATGATTGGGCATTATGGAGGCCGGGACTGCCCAAGGAGGCTGTATAGCGTCGCCGACGCCTTGGATGCGATGACGGAACTCCACGGGTCGTCGTAGGTTCGAACTATGACATTTCTTTTGTGGGCCGGCCTTGCGCCGGCATTTTTTTGCGCGGTTCGTTGAAATAACCCGTTATCAGATCCGACCGACACAAATGACGGCTTATGGGAACAAGAATGCGCGATCGCGCGATTTGATTGAGCTCACTCCTTTGGGGTTCGATCGCGAGAGTGACGCCTTATGGGCGAAGTGACATTCCACCATAGTGGATGAGAAACACCCCGCCCGTTTTGATTTCCGTTACGTTAACGGTGATTGTTTGGAACGAGCGAATGTTTCGCTTACACACAGTTAGTGAATCGCGTGGAGCGTCCGGCTATTCTCAAGTCTTGTAAAGGAGCGCAGGTGGTCAACGTGGCGTATAAAACAGACAATATCGGTCACGCTCCATCGCCCGATACGAGCGCGGTTGCCAAACTTTCGTCCGGTCAGCTGGATTGCCTGCGCCTGGTCGACCAGCATCTTTCCTCCAAGGAGATCGCGGTCGAGCTCGGCATCTCCCCGCATACCGTCGACCAGCGAATCCGCATCGCCTTGCAAACATTGGGGGTCGAGCGCCGTACGCAGGCTGCGCGACTGGTGGCCCGCGAAAGCGGTCCATATCAGCGATTGATACATCAACCGCCGCACATTCCCGGCGATGACCAAACCGGCCAGTCAGATGGGGCGGTCGGTTTTCAGATTCGGCACGCTGACCGTGCAGGGAAGGCTGGTGGCTCCGGTTTCAATACCGAGCAGAAGCCTGGGTTTAACTGGTCTTCCCTGCCTTTGCCGTTCGCAACGAGGAGTCACCCCAGGAATGAGATGAGCGTCGGCATCCGGCTGCTCTGGATTTTCCTGATCGCGATTGGCGCATTGTTTTCGGCGGGGATGTATCTCGCCGGGCTTGAAAGCCTCTCCAGGATGATCGGCAGCTAGCACCGGCACTTCATGTCTCCTGAGCAACAGGCCCGCCCGCGGCTCGCGGCGCGGCAAGGAGAAGTTATGCGCAAACAGGTCATCGAGAACGCCGCCCACGAAGTCGCCACCCAGATCCGCACGGTCGAGGATTGCATCGAGGATGCACTGATCGAAATCGCCGACCTGCAGACCAAGATGCTCCGCGCCCGCAGCGCTGCCGGAATCGCCACGGCGACCGGTCATGGTGCATTCGAGCAGCTCGCGACGACGGTTCAGGCATTGGTCGCGGCCCGCGGCGGCATGGCCAATTGCCACGGCGAACTGGTCGATGCCAAACAGTTTGTCCCCGGCTTGCGCACCGTCAGCTTCGGCGATGGCGATGAATGTCCGCCGAAAGTCGCGCGTACCGATTTGCGTATTGTCGCCTGACAGGGTTGAAGGGCCGGATTGTCCCGTCGATCGTCCGGCCCGTCATTCATATGCTTAATCCCTTCCTCTACCATACGCTGCTGATCGCGGTCTGCGCCTACGCTTTCATGGCGGGTCGCCGTGACGAACGCAGCGCTGCGGCCATTTGCCTGATCGCGACAATCGCGACGCGGCTAGTCCTGTCGCCGTTGACCAGCCGCTATTCGCAGATCGAAGCCGGCGTCTTTCTCGTCGACTTCATGGTGCTGGTGGGATTCACGGTGATCGCGCTTCGCTCCGATCGCTTCTGGCCATTATGGGTCGCGGGGCTGCAGCTGACCACGATCATCGCTCATCTGTTCAAGGTGGTCGATCTCGACCTAATTCCCAAAGTCTATGCCGCGGCGTCGCGCTTCTGGGTTTATCCGATCTTTCTGATCATCGTCATCGGCACATGGCGCAGCCATCAGCGCCGCCATGGAGAAAGCTAGGTCAATCTAGCTAGTCGCACCAATGCTCGGCTAAAGCGGCCCGATGGCCGTTCCACCGCTAACCTCCGATGCCTTCCTCGACGCCCTTGACGAACCCGCGTTGATCGTAGGCGGGGGCCGGACGTTGGCCGCCAATTCTGCCGCGCGAGCGCTGCTCGGCGCAACGATCGTCAACCGCGACATTCGGATTGCCATGCGGCACCCACAGGCGCTGCAAGCCATTTTGGCCGGCAAGAGCGCCGATGTCGCCATCATTGGCCTCGGGAGTGCGGAGCGGCCGTGGACCCTGTCGGTCCGGCCGATCGCGCGGGGCAGCGTCTTGATCCGGCTTGCCGACCGCTCCGCTGCGATCGCCGCCGAAAAGATGCGAGTCGATTTCGTCGCCAACGCCAGCCACGAATTGCGAACCCCGCTAGCCACGATCTCGGGCTTTGCCGAAACCTTGGCCGAGGAAGGACCGTTGGACGAACAGGCGCGCAGCCGGTTCGGTGCGACCATCCATACCGAGTCGGCGCGGATGCTGCGTATCATCGAGGATCTGATGGGTCTTTCGCGGATCGAAGCCGATCGCTTTGTCGCCCCTCGGGATGAAATCGACTTGATCGCAATCGCGCGCATCGCCGCACAGCAGACCGCGGCCCTGTGCGAACGCAAAGGCTGCGTCGTCGAAGTCGTTGCCCGAGAGGAGGCGCTGATGGTCGTCGGCGATCACGCCCAGTTACTCCAGGTGGCTGACAATTTGATTTCCAACGCGGTTCGCTATGGCTGCAGCCCGAAGGCGTCGTTGGTCAGGGTCGAAGTGGAACGGGATGGCGGTCGCGGTCTCCTGCGGGTGATCGACCAGGGCGACGGCATTGCGGCCGATCACCTGCCCCGCGTCACCGAGCGATTCTATCGCGTCGATCCGGCACGAAGTCGCGATTCGGGTGGCACCGGACTTGGGCTGGCGATCGTCAAGCATATCGTCGAACGACATCGGGGGACGCTGGATATTCGAAGTCACGCCGGAGACGGTACTATTGTCGATGTTCGCATCCCGCTTGTCGCTGTCGACTGAGCAGTTGTCATGAAATTGCAACATATGCGTCACACAGCCGCCGTTGCTTTTGGCCTAGGCGCGGGTCTGAACAAGGACACGGGGAGCCCGTCATCTCGAGAAAAGGTAATCCAATGAACAAGTCGATTGCGATCTTTCCGTTGGTCGCGCTGGTCGCAGCCTGCGGTGACGGCGATTCGGGCAAAGGCGGTGCCGGCAGCCCACTCAAGATCGTCGGTTCGTCGACGGTTTACCCCTTCACCACCGCGGTGTCGGAGGAATTCCAGCGGGCCAACCCGGGCAACAGTGCGATCGTCGAATCGACCGGCACCGGCGCGGGAATCAAATTATTCTGCTCCGGAGTCGGCGCCAGTTTTCCCGATATGGTCAATGCCTCGCGCCCGATGAAAGCCAGCGAATATAAGGATTGCACCGAGTCCGGGGCCAAGAACGTCATTGAACTCGCCGTGGGAATCGATGGGTTGGCACTGGTTCAGGCAAAGGGCCAACCGGCGCTTAATGTGACCGTCGCCGACATTTACAAGGCCCTCGCCGCCACTCCATATGGCAAACCCCAGACGGCAACGACGTGGCAAGACGTCAACCCCGCCCTTCCCGCGATAAAGATTCGCGTTCTCGGGCCGCCGCCGACGAGCGGTACCCGCGACAGCCTGGCGGAACTCATCCTCGAAAAGGGCTGCGACAGCGATCCGGCGATGAAGGCGCTGAAGAAAGCAAATGCTGAAGAGCATAAAACAACGTGCACCAAAATCCGCGAGGATGGTGCTTACGTCGAAGCTGGCGAGAACGACAATCTGCTGGTCCAGAAGGTCGCGGCCGATCCGGGTGCCATCGGCGTACTTGGCTATAGTTTTCTTGAAGAGAATGCCGACAAGGTGGCCGCTGTATCGATTGCCGGCGTAACCCCGACCGAAGCGACGATCAGCGACTTAAGCTATCCGGGCAGCCGCAAGTTGTTCGTCTATATCAAGGGCGAGCATATGGCGGCCAAGCCATCGATCAGACAGTTCGTCGCAGCCTATGCCAGTGCAATGGGTGCCGGTGGCGTGCTTGCGAAGCGCGGGCTGGTGCCGCTGGGGGCTGCCGATGCGGCTGCCGCGACTGCACAGGCTGCGGCGCTGAAGCCGCTTGACCCTTCGGGCCTCAAGTAAGCATCGACAAGGGCGGCGAGCGCCATGAGTCTGTCCATTGCACTCGTCGCGATCCTGGTGATCGCTGTCGCCGCAGGCCTGTTTGCCCGCAATCGGGCAACTGGCCTGCGTAGCGGCGGCGCTCGACTCAACAGCCTGCCGAACTATCATGCCACGTTTGTTGGCATGTCCGCTTTGATCCCAGCGGTGTTATTTCTGGCAATCTGGACTCCAGTACAGAGTCGTCTGGTCGGCGGAGCGGTGATGGCGTCGCCCGCCGCTCAGGCGCTGCCAGAATTCGAAATGACCCGCGACACGATATTGGCCGAAGCGCGCGACATCGCCAGTGGCGCAATCCAGGCCGGCTTCAATCCGGAATCGACCGCGCTCGCACCGATTTATGCCGAAGCTGGAGCACGTTATTCCGCGATTGGTGGCGGCATTGCGATCCTTATCGCTTTGGTTGGAGCCTATTTCGCGCTCCGCAAGGTAAAGGTCGACTTCCGTGCTCGCACGGGGGTCGAGCGAGCGGTGCTTGCACTTCTCGTTATCGCTTCGCTGATCGCGGTGCTGACCACGCTCGGCATCGTCCTATCCCTGCTGTTCGAAAGCCTGCGTTTCTTCCGTTTGGTCAGCCCGACCGAATTTTTCTTCGGGACGACGTGGAGCCCGCAAATGGCGATCCGGGCCGATCAGGCCGGGTCGTCGGGGGCATTCGGTTCGATTCCTCTGTTCTGGGGCACCGCCTTCATCGGCGCGATCATCGCCATGATCGTTGCCATCCCGCTTGGCCTGATGAGCGCGATCTTCCTGACCCAATATGCACCGCACCGGGTGCGGGCTTGGCTCAAGCCGATTCTGGAGATTCTCGCCGGCGTCCCGACCGTGGTCTATGGCTATTTTGCAGCATTGACCGTCGCTCCGCTAATCCGCGATCTCGGCATATCGATCGGAATTACGTCGGCTAGCAGCGAAAGCGCGCTGGCCGCCGGTCTTGTGATGGGAATCATGATCATCCCGTTTGTTTCCTCGATGGCAGACGACAGCATTGCCGCTGTTCCCCAAGCCATGCGGGACGGCAGCCTGGCGCTTGGTGCGACCAAATCGGAAACGATCAAGAAAGTCGTTCTTCCGGCAGCGCTTCCCGGCGTCGTGGGAGGAGTATTATTGGCCGTCAGCCGCGCGATCGGTGAAACGATGATTGTCGTGATGGCCGCCGGGCTTGCCGCCAATATGACTGCCAATCCGTTCGAAAGCGTGACCACCGTCACGACGCAGATCGTCCAATTGCTGACTGGCGACCAGGAGTTTGAGAGCGCCAAGACGCTTGCCGCCTTCGCGCTCGGACTCGCCCTGTTTGTCATCACCCTGATCCTCAACCTCATCGCACTGCGGTTCGTTCGCAAGTATCGGGAAGCTTATGAGTAGCGACGCGCACGGCAATTCCGGGGGAATGACGAGCACGACGCTCGGCCGTCCCACCCGCTGGACCGACGGCTCGATGGAGCGGCTGGTGGCCAAGCGCTATGCCGCCGAGCGACGCTTCAAATTCTTCGGGCTGCTTGCGGTCGGCCTGTCGGTGGCCTTCCTCGCGTTTCTGCTGATCACCATGGCATGGAAGGGTGCGGGCGGCTTCACCCGCACCGAAGTCAGGCTGAGCCTGGATTTTCCGCGGTCCGACCTGATGCTTGACCAAGCGGCGCTGAAGGGGCCCGAAGCGTCGCAGGCCGTCGCAGGTGCCAGGCTCGATGCGGTCATCAACCAGGCCGCCGTCGCCCAGTTCGGCGAAAGCGGCGACGAACTGTTCGGGGGTGCTTCGATTCGACGTCTGGGCGAAAAATTGATCGCTGATCCGGACCTGGTCACCAAACGCATTGAATTGTGGTTGCCCGCATCGTCGAAGGCCGATGTCGCCGGGAAGGGCGACGGCGATCCGGCAATCGAGCAATTGCTGGACAAGGCCGATCACCGGCTTCGCTTCAATCCGACCTTCCTGACATCGTCCGACGCCACCGATGCATCTCTGGTCGGAATCTGGGGGGCGCTCAAGGGCACCTTCCTGACCATATTGGTAACGATGTTGCTGGCATTCCCCATCGGAGTATTGTCGGCACTCTACCTGGAAGAATTTGCGCCCCGCAATCGCTGGACCGATCTGATCGAGGTCAGCATCAACAATCTCGCCGCGGTGCCGTCGATCATTTTCGGCCTGCTGGGGCTTGCCGTCTTCCTCAACTTCATGGACCTGCCCCGGTCGGCACCGCTGGTCGGCGGATTGACACTGGCGCTGATGACCATGCCGGTCATCGTCATTGCCGGACGCAATGCAATCAAGTCGGTGCCGCCGTCGATTCGCGATGCCGCGCTGGGGGTCGGTGCATCGAAGATGCAGGTCGTGTTCCACCATGTGCTCCCGCTCGCTTTGCCCGGCATTCTGACCGGCACGATCATCGGCATGGCGCGTGCGCTGGGCGAGACCGCGCCGTTGCTGATGATCGGCATGCGTGCCTTCATCGCGACGCCTCCGGGAGGTATCGTCGAACCGGCAACCGTCCTTCCGGTGCAGATCTTCCTCTGGTCGGACGAGGTCGATCGTGGCTTTGTCGAAAAGACCAGCGCCGCTATCATCGTCCTGCTCGTCTTCATGCTGCTGATGAACGGGCTCGCAATCTATCTCCGCAATCGCTTCGAACAGCGCTGGTAACCGCAATGACAGACAAGACCAATTTGACGCCCAATCCGGCCCCATCGACGGCGATTGCCGCCGACGCCGCAAGGGATCAGCGCGGCACCAAGGGCGGCCCGATCGTGCCCGAACCGCAAGGAAGCGCGAACCCGATCGAGGTTGACGCCGCGATATTCAACGACCCCGCCCCAGCGGGATCGATCGACGGCAATCGCATCCCCAAGATGACGGCGCGCGACATCCACGTCTTTTACGGCGAAAAGGAAGCGTTGAAGGGTGTCGGCATCGATATCCACGACGACAAGGTTACCGCCTTCATCGGCCCGTCGGGCTGCGGAAAATCGACCTTCTTGCGCTGCCTCAACCGCATGAACGACACCATTCCGGCAGCTCGTGTGACCGGCACCATCGAGCTGGACGGCGAGAATATCAATTCCGCCAAGATGGACGTGGTCCAGCTTCGCGCGCGGGTTGGGATGGTATTTCAGAAGCCCAATCCGTTCCCCAAGTCGATCTACGAGAATGTCGCTTACGGCCCGCGGATCCACGGCCTCGCCCAGGGCAAGAGCGAGCTCGACGCAATCGTCGAAAAATCGCTCCGCCGCGCCGGCTTGTGGGATGAGGCCAAGGATCGGCTCGAAGAAAGCGGCACTGCGTTGTCGGGCGGTCAGCAGCAGCGCTTGTGCATCGCTCGTGCCATTGCGGTCGATCCGGAAGTAATCCTGATGGACGAGCCGTGCTCGGCGCTCGATCCGATCGCCACCGCCAAGATCGAGGAACTGATCCACGAGCTTCGCGGCCGCTATGCGATCGCCATCGTCACCCACAATATGCAGCAGGCCGCGCGCGTGTCGCAGCGGACCGCCTTCTTCCATCTCGGCGAGATGGTCGAATATGGCAAAACCACCGACATCTTCACCAATCCGGTGGAGCAGCGCACGCAGGACTACATCACCGGCCGCTACGGCTGATCGGAGCGATTGAAATGGCCACTACTGGCGGACATACCATCAAGGCATTCGACGACGATCTGGATCGTCTGCGTGCGCTCATCAGCGAGATGGGCGGGCTTGCCGAGCATAATATTCGCGAAGCAATGCGCTGCCTGGTCGACCGTGACCTCGATGGCGCCCGCCATGTCGTCGAAGAAGACCGCAAGCTCGACGCGCTCGAGATCGAAACCGAGCGCCGTGCGGTGCAATTGATCGCCTTGCGCGCGCCGATGGCCGGCGATCTGCGCGACGTCGTCGCTGCGTTGAAGATTTCGAGCGTGGTGGAGCGGATCGGCGATTACGCCAAGAATATCGCCAAGCGCGTCCCCTTGCTCGACGATGTCAGCCATGTGGAGCCGCTCTCGCTGATGCCGGAAATGGCCCGAATCGCCACCGAAATGGTGCATGATGTGCTGACCGCCTTCGTCGAGCGTGACGAGAAGGCGGCTCTGGCGGTCATCGAACGCGATGCGAAAGTCGACGATTTCTACAACAGCATCTTCCGCACCTTGCTGACCTACATGATGGAAAATCCGCACAACATCACACAGTCGACGCATTTGCTGTTCGTCGCCAAGAATATCGAGCGGGTCGGCGATCACGCCACGAACATTGCGGAAATGGTCTATTATGCCGCCACCGGCGACTATCTTGGTGACCGCCCCAAGGGCGGTAACCCGTTGGGGATCTAGAGCCGATGAGCAGCAGTCGCCAATTACTTCTGGTCGAGGACGATCGCGCGCTTGCCGATCTGATCGGATTCCACTTCGAGCGCGACGGGTGGACGGTGACCCGTACCGGCGATGGTGAAGAGGCGCTGATCCTGGCGGAGGAAATTGCCCCCGGCCTGGTCATCCTCGACTGGATGATCGAGGGGATCAGCGGGATTGAAGTGTGCCGCCGCTTGCGCCGTAAGCCGTCCACCGCCGGGCTGCCGATCATCATGCTGACCGCGCGCGGCGAGGAAACCGACCGGATCCGGGGACTGGAAACCGGCGCGGACGATTATATGACCAAGCCGTTCAGCCCCAAAGAATTGGTCGCGCGCGCCGCCGCGGTGCTCCGTCGATCGCGCCCGTCACTTGCCGCCGAACGGCTCGATTATGCCGGGATCGAGATGGATCTTGCCGCTCACCGGGTTCGGCGCGCCGGGGAGTCGGTCAAATTGGGGCCGACCGAATATCGCCTGCTGCGCCACCTGCTCGAACGCCCCGGACGCGTCTTCTCGCGCCAGCAATTGCTGGAAATGGCGTGGCCGCACAGTGAAGAGATCGAGCTTCGGACGGTCGACGTGCACATTCGCCGCCTCCGCCAGGCGCTGGGCGATCCCGACCTGATCCGCACCGTTCGCAGCGCCGGTTACGCGCTTGACGCGGAGGGGGTTGCGTAAGCGCAGACCGCGCCGCATGAGCCAGTTCCATGGCACGCAAGAACAAGGGCAAGGGCGGCGGCAACCCCAATCGACCGCGTTTCTGGGGCCGCCACGCGGTCGCCGCGGCACTCGACAATCCCGACCGGCGCGTCCTGAAGGCCTGGACCACGCTGGAAGCCGCGGGATTGATGAATTTTCCCAAGGACATGGTCGTGATGCGTGCCGAAGGGCCCGACCTCGGCCGTATGGTCCCCGCCGATGCGCCGCACCAGGGGGTGGTGATCGAAGTCGAACCGCTCGACGACATCTGGCTGAGCGACTTGCTCGCGGACGCCCCAAAGCGCGCCGTCTTGCTGGTGCTCGACCAGGTCACCGATCCGCATAATGTCGGCGCGATCCTTCGATCCGCCGCTGCGTTCGGGGCGATCGGGATCGTCACGCAGGACCGTCATTCGCCGCCCGAAGGCGGTGCGCTGGCCAAGGCCGCGTCGGGCGCGCTGGAGCGCGTGCCTTGGGTGCGCGTGGTCAACCTTGCCCGCGCGCTCGAGGAAATGGCCGAGGCCGGCTTCTGGCGCATCGGCCTGGCAGGCGAGGCCGACATGGACCTCAAGGCGGCGCTCGGACCCGAACGGGTCGCGCTCGTGCTCGGTGCCGAGGGCCCCGGCATGCGCCACAATATCCGCGAACATGTCGACGCGCTCGCCAAGCTGCCAATCTCGAATGCGATGGAAAGCCTCAACGTTTCCAACGCCGCCGCCGTGGCGCTCTATGCCGCCAGCGTTGCCTTACCTGATCCGTCACCCCGGGCTTGACCCGGGGTCTGCCTGCCTTTTTGTAGGGCTCAAGCAAGAAAAGGCGGATCCCGGGTCGAGCCCGGGATGACGAAAGAACAACCATGGTCCGCACCGTTCAATCTCTCAACCACAGCCTCGACGCGCTGGCCGCCGCCGAACCCGCCTTCGCTCGCACCATCGCCTTCCACGGCCGACCCGAACCACGCCTGAGCGAGCCCGGGGTCGCCACCCTGATGCGGACGATCGTCGGTCAGCAGGTCAGCGTCGCCGCCGCGCGGTCGATGTGGGCGAAACTGGTCGGCGCCTTTGGCGATCCCCCGGCGCTCGACCGGATCCTGGCCGCGTCCGATGAGGAGTT
The DNA here is from genome assembly GCA_040385545.1 of Pseudomonadota bacterium. Classification (GTDB taxonomy): domain Bacteria; phylum Pseudomonadota; class Alphaproteobacteria; order Sphingomonadales; family Sphingomonadaceae; genus Sphingomicrobium. Next base: position 10,179 of record JAZKHF010000274.1, on the reverse strand, counting down.
GCGAGCGCTCGGCCAGTCGCGCCAAAAGGCCGGCTATTTGCGCAGTCTCGCCAGCCTCGTCTCGTCCGGCGAACTAGACCTCGCGCATTTGCCCGCCGACGATGAGGAAGCGATCGCCCTGCTGACCCGGATCAAGGGCATCGGTCGCTGGTCGGCCGAAATCTATCTATTGTTCGCCGAAGGGCGCGGCGACGTCTGGCCGGCGGGCGATCTTGCGGTCCAGATCGAGCTTGGGCGGATGCTCGGACTCGACGAACGCCCGAGCGAAAAACAGCTTCGCGCGCTGGCCGAATCCTGGCGCCCGCACCGCGGCGCGGCGGCGGTGCTGGCGTGGCACAGCTACAATACCGAGACGCTCTGAAGGTAATTCTCCAGGCGGTGTTGCGATTTCAATCGTCGCCCGAAGTCATGCTCACAACGAAATCCGCTGGAAAATTGGTGGCAGAACGACGCTTGCTTCCGCCCAAAGCGGACAGTCCGCTTTCGACCCATTGCGGACATGACCGCTTCCGAACCATCGCTAACATCCCCACACCCACCTGTAGCGATCAAATTACTTGTACACTCTCTACGGAGTGAGGGTTGACTCTCATTAACTTTATATTAATCTTTGTTAACAGTTGGGTTGTTTGAAGCCTCAACGATTAAGGGGTGTGCCATGAGAATTGTAGCCGCTTTTGCCATTTTTGTGTCCGCGAACGTTGCTTTCATGGGCACAGCTCTCGCTCAATATAACTTTGACGTGCTTTACACCGGTTCGGGGAACGCGACGCTCGCCCTTGGAAGCGACAACCCGCTTGTAACCTTACTGAATTCTGGGGATTCATTTGCCTATTCGTTAACCGCAACGGGCGGGAGTTACTGGCAAGTCAACAGCGCGACCCCCCTATTTGCTGCGCTGCAAGTCTCGCCGTCGGGAACGACAATAGTGGACTTCGCCTACAGCTTATTCCTCGACGGAGGGCAGGTTTTCTCCGGTTCGCAGAACGACGTTTCAAACTGCTGCATTCATCTTGGCGAGAGTGCTTTTCTGACGAGTGGACTGGTTTTCGACCAATTAACATTCACCGTTAGTCTTGAAAGCGGGGTGGGAAGGACGCCGGTGAGTCTCCTACCATTCGCCGGAGCCCCGGAGCAGACCCAATCCGGGATTGCATTTGTGAACTCAGTACCAGAGCCGTCCACATGGGCCATGATGTTGATGGGATTTGCGATGGTAGGTGGTGCGATGCGCCGCCGACTCCGCAGGCAGTTGCAGGCGACTCCTTCTCTTGCGTGAACGCGACTGTGTGGAGCGAAGTCACGAGTGAAATTCGCCCACGAACGCCTAATCGCAGTTGAATGGCGCCTTGCGCCTCTGGGGGATGACATGTCCGCTCTCCATCCAATGCCGTCTTCGTATGGACGGTTGCGCAATCGATTTGTCGCCTTTCACGCCCACCACCAAAAAGTGATGAGATCGCGAAAAACGACGATGAGCCATTTCACCGTCGCTTCATGAAAAACTTGTATGTCACGATGGATTTTGTCGCTCAGTGTCTGACCCCCCAGCGTCCGCTTTCCACCCATTGCGGACATTAGGCCATGGCGTATGCTGCGCCCGATAATCACTGGGAAACCCGATGTTTGGCTATTTGCGCAAGATAGCGCCATTTGCGATTAAGACGGCGGGCATGGTCGCAGTGGCTCTCACCATCATAAGCGTTGGCCGTTGGCTCGTCGGGTCTTTCGAGCCATTTGCCTCAGCAGAAGACTTCTGGCGTCGATTGGCGTTCGGCGTTGTAATCGTCCTTGCGATTGGCCTTATTTGCGGAATCATTGCTGACCTTGAAAACCGATATGACGATTGGAGGCAGCGCAAAACTCGTCGATAGCAAAGTCAGCCTTCCACCCATGATTGCCGTTTAGCGGCAATTCGACGTTCGCGCGAAGCGGACATTCAGCCAACTGAATTTGATCGATCGGGACCGGGTTGCAACGTCCACCGCCACACTATCGGGCAGGCCTGGCCTGCGGTGCCGCGCTTTCGCGCCCTTTAGTTGCTCGCGCCGCCGCCGATGGATGCGCCCCAGGTCGGGACCATCGATCCACCCCAACTGCCGCGGAAGCCGTCGTAAATCGCCTTCGCCGCCTCGGCGATGGTGCGCGGACGGTCCGTTCCACCCCGCGCGAAGAATGCCACCGCCAGCCGCCGTCCGTCGGGCATGGTGATGAAGCCGACGTCGCCGGTCAGCCCATTGAGCGTGCCCGTCTTATGTTCGACCCGCGTGCCGGTCGGCAGCAGCGCCTTCATCCGGTTGCGGCCGGTGATGCAACGACCCATCGCGGCCAGCAGATAAGCGCGGCTCGCGGGCTTGAGCATCGTTCCCCGGTCGAGCTGCTGGAGGAAGGCGATCATCGACAAGGGCGATCCGGAATCGCGGCGGTCCATCAGATCGCGCTTGGCGCTGAGCAATTGGGCGATCGTGCGATCGATCCGTATGCCGGACATGTTATTGTGGTTGAGCCATTCCTGCACCCGGCCGGGTCCGCCCAGGTTGCGGATCAGGACATCGGTCGCGGCATTGTCGCTGCGGGTCAGCATAACCTCGATCAACTGTGCGGCGGAGCGTGACCCGATCCGGTCGTCCAGGCTGCGGCGACCATGATCGACCTGCGCCAGATAAGCTCCGGCCACCGCCAGCTTGACCACGCTGGCCAATGGAAAAGGCTCGTCGCCATTGATGCTGACGCTTCGCCCATTGCTGAGATCGAGTGCGGCGATTCCATATTCGCCCGATCGCGACCCGACCAGATAGGCCAATTGCCGTTCGACCGAGACCATTTCCGGTGACGACGCAGCGCTCGCGGGTTGCGCGAAGAAGGCTGACAAGAAGGCAAGGACGGCAATCGTGCGCAAGTGGCACCCCCAACGACAATGAATCGTCAGCTATGCTAAGCCCGGAAATTCTTACAAACCCCTAAGAGCCGATGTGGTCGGATTAAGCGACGAAGCGCGACCAAGCGCCCCAAATCAGGACCGAATGCCCTTATCGTAGCGCCGGACGCCCAATCCCTTCCACGATCGGTCGCCCTTATCGAGGCGCAGCGGCGCAAGCTTGTCCTGATCCTCCCCGCCCTGACCGATCATGAAACCCGCCGCGCTCTGACCGGCGCCGCTCGACCAGCGATAGCGGACATTGACCGCGATCAGGGGAACGAACAATTTGCGGCCCTCAATCTCATATTCGCGAATATCGTCGCGGGTCAGGCGCACCGCGCTTCGCAACGGGATACGGCCATAAGGCGGAACCTGGGGAATGGGGTCGCCCGGTGCGATCTCGGCAAAGAAGGCACTCAATTCCACATCCTGCTGCGCGCCCGCGTTGAGCAGTCGCGCCTCTACCACCACGTCGCGCGCGGCGGCGCTGCCCGAGTTGAACAGGGTAAGTTCGAACGCAATTGCCGTGCCCTGCGCGTCGAGCAAGGCGCGATCCGGGGTAAGGTCGATATCGATCCACGGCCGAAGGGCGGTCGATACGATCCCGCCGGGCACGATCGGGTCGGGCCGCGGCGCGACCGGGGGGTCGGACATCGGACGGGGCGCGGCGGTCGGTGGGGACGGCATCAAATTGGTCGGCAATGGCTTTCGCGCGCTGCCCGTGGCTGCGGTTGCCGGTACCGGTGCCGGACGCGGGACCGGATCGGGTCGCGGGGCCGGGTCAGGGATCGACCGCCGTCCCAGGTCGATCGGCGCATGCCCGACAGGCTTGGCGCGGCGGCGGCGGCCGAAGAACATCATCGCCATGCCCGCGACGGCGAACAATGCGACAATCCATGGAAGCAGCGAAAAGCCTTCGGACTGCAAAGCCGGGCTGGATTCGGCTTGCCCGATGGGCAGGATCGGCGGTGCCGCAGTGACGGCGTTCGCTGCGCTGGCATCCGGCAGGGTCGGCGGCCGACGCAGCAAATCGCTCGCGGAGGTTTGTGCGGGCGCGGGTGCGGCGGATCGATCGGTGCTGACGGTCGCCGCCGGACGGTCGGCACTGGTGGCCGTTGCCGGCGAGGTGGTCGGTTGCGGTTGCGGTTGGAGCCGTGGCGAGACAGGAGCAGACTGGTCGGCGGGACGCGTGACCGTCCCATTGAGGCTGAAATTGGACAATTCGCCCGGACCGATGTCGCTGGTTGGCGGCGCGGAGGCGCTATTGTTCGATTGCGCAAGCACCGGCGCTGCGGCGACAATGCCGGCGATTCCCAGCAATATTGCCTTCAGGGCCTGGCCCGAATGACTCAAAACACGATCCTTCACGCGCGGCCTATTGGCCTGCCTCGCCCTCGGCATCAAGCGCCGAAACGCGTCAGCGCGCGTCGACCAGCACCAGTTCCACGTCTTTTGACGATCCCGCGATGATTTCCAGTCGATCCTCGCCTGTAATCGCGATCCCGTCCCGCGCCTCTGCTGCAAAGCCGTTAACGGTCACCGGGCCGCTAGCCACGAGATACTGATGGCGCGCCGGATCGAGGTCGAGCGCGATCGTGCCGCCAGCGACAAGATTGGCGCCGAGCACCCTTGCGTTCGCGTGGATGGTGAGCGCGCCGTCATCGGGATTGCCGCTTGCAAGCGTCTGGAATTGCCCGTCGCGGCTGTCCTTGGGGAAGGGCATCGCCCCCCAACCGGGTGTGACGCCGGGCCGGTCGCTTTCGATCCAGATCTGGAACAGGGTCGTCGCTTCGTCTTCGAGGTTGAATTCCGAATGCTGGACGCCGCTGCCGGCGCTCATCACCTGCACGTCGCCGGCCGCCGTGCGTCCCTTGTTGCCGAGGCTGTCCTGATGGCTGATCGCGCCGGAGCGGACATAAGTGACAATCTCCATGTCGCGGTGACCGTGCGGCGGAAAGCCAGACTTGGCGGCGATGGTGTCATCATTCCACACCCTGATCCGGCCCCACGCCATGCGCGCGGGATTGTGATAATTGGCGAAGCTGAAATGATGGCGGGCATCGAGCCAGCCATGGTCGGCGTGGCCGAGCGAAGCGAAGGGGCGAATGTCGATCATGGTGCCAAAATAAGGGCCAGCGAACGGCCTTTCCAGTGTCAGCGATGTAACCGCAGGCTGCTCGCATAATGCTCGGCTTTCTGGGCATAATGGGCGGCCGACACGGCGAGCGCGGAAATTTCCGCCTCGCTCAGGGCACGGATCGCGCGCGCCGGTGAGCCGACGATCAGCATGCGCGGCTCGAAGACCTTGCCCTCGGTCACCAGCGCCCCCGCCCCGACCAGGCTTTGCGCGCCGATCGTCGCGCCATTGAGGATCCGGGCACCCATCCCGATCAGGGCGCCATCCTCGATCGTACAGCCGTGCAGGATCGCCTGATGACCGACCGTCACGCGCGCGCCGACGGTAAGCGGTGCTCCGGGGTCGCTATGCCCGACCGCGCCATCCTGAATATTGGATTCCTCACCAATCAGGATCGGCGTATTGTCGGCGCGGATCACGGCCCCGAACCAGATGCTCGCGCGTGCACCAAGCCGGACATCCCCGATCAGATCGGCCGATGGGGCGGCCCAGGCTCCTTCTCCGAAGCTCGGAGCCTGTCCGTCGATCAAATAGCTCGGCATCGCAAGGCCCTCTCGTTTCGGCACAGCAGGCGCACCGATTCACCATCCATTAGCGATTTTGAGTGAGATTTGTCGCCGATGAAAGCCATGGCAGCCATAATCGCCCTCGTCGGCACGCTGGCCGTAGCCGCGCCGGGCACGGCCGCGACGGCTTCCAATGCTGAGGCCGACAGCATGGCGGCGCGCATCCTGGCGCTTCACAATCGGGAACGGGCCGCGGTCGGCGCGCCGCCGCTCGCATGGGATCCGGCGCTTGCGGCTTCGGCGGCGAGTTATGGACCGTCGCTCGCCGCGCTTGGCCGACTGGCACATTCCCCGCGCGCAACACGCCCCGGCCAGCGCGAGAATCTGGCGATGGGCAGTGCAAGCCATTACGGACTGGAGGATCTGGTCGGATTCTGGGTTGAGGAAAAGGTGCATTTCCAGTCCGGCACTTTTCCCAATGTCAGCCGAACCGGCGAATGGAAGGATGTCGCACATTACACCCAGATGATCTGGAAGAGCACGACCAACGTCGGCTGCGCGATGCATGTCGCGGCCGGACGCAATTACCTGATCTGCCGTTACACCCCGCCCGGCAACGCCGACGGACGCGTCGTTCCCTGACTATTTGGTGATCGTCACCAGCACGTCGCCGTCGCGGCGGAGCACCGCGGTCGTGACATCGCCATCGACCCGCGCGAGCCGCAAATCGACCCGCGCATCTCCAATGACGATGTTGCGAATGGTGAGATCATCAAGGAATTTCGGGAGCACCGGACGGTCGAGCGTCAGCCGCCCGTCCTGGGGGTCGATCACGCAGCCGATCGCTGCGGCCACCAAGGCGAAGGGCGTCGCCGCGGCCCACGCCTGCGGGGAGCAGGCCACCGGGTAGCTGGTCGGTCCTTGCCGCCGCCGCCGCTCGAACCCGCAGAACAGTTCGGGCAGTCGACGAAGGTCGTCGTAGAGCGCGGAATCGAAGATTCCCTCAAAGATCGTCAGCGCGGCTTTCTTGTGGCCGTAGCGCGCGAGTCCAAGCGCGATCAGACCATTGTCGTGCGGCCAGATCGACCCGTTGTGATAGGACATCGGGTTATAGCGTGGCTCGCCCACCGCGACCGTCCGCACGCCCCAGCCCGAATGAAAGCGCTTGCCGGTCAGCAGGTCGGCGACCCGCGCGGCGCGTTCCGGCGACGCGATGCCGGCGAACAGGCAGTGACCGGCGTTGGATGCAAGCACTTCGCAGCGCTGCTTGTCGCCGTCGAGCGCGATCGCGTAGGTCCCGGCTTCTTCGATCCAGAAGGCCTCCTCGAACTTGATCCGGAGCGTTTCGGCCTGGCCCTTAAGGATGGACGAGAGGTTGTCCTCGCCAAGCCGGGCGGCGAGCATCGATGCACCCTGCTTGGCGGCGAAGACATAGGCCTGCACCTCGCACAGGGCGATCGGCGCCGAGGCCAGCCGCCCGTCGCGATGGAAAATGCTGTCGCTGCTGTCTTTCCAGCCCTGGTTGCTCAGGCCCTTGTCGGTCTGCCGCGCATATTCGACAAAGCCGTCGCCATCCATGTCGCCGTAATTGTCGATCCAGCTGAGCGCCGCGACGATGTTTGGCCAGATGGCCTGGATCGTCTCGAGATCGCCGGTACGCTCGAAATATTGCGCGGCGAGCATGACGAACAAGGGCGTGGAATCGACCGAGCCATAATAGCGGCGGAAGGGCACCTCGCCGAGCGCCGCCATCTCCCCGCCGCGTCGTTCGTGAAGGATCTTGCCCGGCTCGGCGTCGGACGCTGCATCGACTTCGGTCGCCTGCAGGTCGGCCAGAGTGCGGAGCACACCTTTCGCGAAATAGGGCGCACACCACAGCAGGAGCATCGCGGTGATGATCCCGTCGCGGCCGAAAATCGTGCTGTACCAGGGCACGCCGGCATAGGGATAAGCGCCGTGCGGGGTCTCGGTCATCAGCATGTCGAGATCGGACCAGGCGCGAGCGACGACCGCGTCGAATTGCGGATTGCTGCTGTCGAGATGCGCGCGCTGGCGGGCGACGTTGCGCCGCGCCTTGTGGCCGACCCGGAACGCCGACGCGATGGTCGTCTCATTCTCGCAATCCGCATCGATCAGGCAGCAGGTCTTTATCACGATCGCCTGCTCGCCGGCCTCGTCGAGATCGACATCCCACCGCGCATAATTGTCGCGGAGCTCGGCTGGCGGCGGATCAAAATGCAGCCGCGTTGTGCGCTTGACGTCATCCAGCCCGACATAATGAAATTCGAACAGGCCGTCTCCGACCCGCTCGACGCTTCGCACGCCACGCCGCATCCGGCGCGTGCCGCGCACCTCGAACAGGTCGGCAAAGTCGGCATCGAATGCGATTTCGACCGGGATCGTGCGCCCGATCGGTCCATAGCTGCGAAGGCGGATGCGCTCGAACGACGATGACCCACTCAGGAACTTGAAGCGCGACACATGGACCGATTCTCGCTGCAGCCAGACTCGTCCCTTGGCAGTGTGAAGGTCGGCATTGGTCAGATCGACGACCATCGCGCCATTGTCGTCGAGGAGCACCGATCCCAGTTGCAACGGCTCCGCCCCGCCCAGCCGGACGGTAAACTCACTTAGAAAGCGGGTATCCTTGTAGAACAGGCCATCAGGCCCGAGCGCGCCACCGGCAAAATTCCCCTGGCTATCGAACACCGCGAACAGATCGTCGCTCTTGAGCGTGCGAAGCGTCCGCTCGACCAGGCTTTCGGTCGCCTCGATATGATATTCGGCGGCTTGCTCGACGAGCATTGGAAAGGGCGGCGTGCTTGCCGCATTGGGTGTATCGGTCAAATTATCCGGCCAGCTTGATGGGTTCCCGAAACTGGGTCCGACCCCCAATGGTCGAGCCGTCGAGCAGACGCAAATAATCTTCGGCCATGCGGCGCGCGGTAAAGCGCTCTTCGAAGCAGTCACGCACAGTGCGCCGGGGAAGATCACGTGCCGCCTCGACCGCCGCAAGAGCCTGTTCGAGACTCCCGACCAGATAGCCCGACCGCCCGTGGTCGATCACTTCCGGGGTCGATCCGGTCGGCCAGGCGATGGTTGGCGTTCCTGCGGCCATTGCCTCGATCATCACCAGTCCAAAGGGCTCAGGCCAGTCGATCGGGAAGATCAGGGCGAGCGCATTGCCGAGAAAGTCGGGTTTGTCCGAGTCGCCGATTTCGCCGATGAACTCGATCAAGGGATGGTCGAGCAGGGGTTCGATCTGCTTTTCAAAATAATCGCGGTCGGCGTGATCGACCTTGGCCGCCATCTTCAGCTTCATGCCCGACTTGATCGCAATCTCAATGGCCCGGTCAGGACGTTTCTCGGGGCTCATCCGACCGAGGAAGGCAAGATAGTCGCCGCCCTTCTCATTGAACGGGATCAGCGTCTCGGGAAGACCATGATAGACGGTGCCGGCAAAACTGGCCGTCGGCACCGGACGTCGCTGATCGTCGCTGATGCTGACGAGCCGCATCTCCGGAAACTGGGTAAAGCCAGGCAGGAAGTCGGGCAAATCGAGCCGCCCGTGCAAAGTCGTCAGACATTTGTCGGCCAAATGCTTGAACAGGGGATTCTGGATAAAATCGACGTGAAAATGGATGAAGTCGTACTGGTCCGCATCTTCGAACACGCGATCGATCATGGCCACCGTATAAGCGAGGTGATTATTGATCCCGTCGAGGCGAAGCCCGCGCGGCGCGCACGGAATCAGCTTGGCCGACGTTTCGCTGTCACCGCTGGCATATAGAGTGACGTCATGGTCCAGCTTAACCAAGGCTTCGGTCAGCCACCAAATGACGCGCTCGGTCCCACCGTAGAGTTTCGGCGGCACGGCTTCCGCAAGTGGCGCGACTTGAGCGATACGCAAGCAATAAATCCCTTCTGCTGAATTTCGCTTTCCCAACGAAATCCTGGAACTCCTGTTCCGTTAGCGCCGCCACGGGGCTAGGTCGCGCCGCAATGAACATTTTGCCCGCTCCCCCGCCGACGCTTCCCGATGGCGCCGCCTTGTTCCTCGACTTCGATGGAACCTTGGTCGATTTCGTGCTCGATCCTCATGCGGCGGCGGTCGACCGCCGGCTCCGCGACTTGCTTGTCATTTTGGCCGAGCGACTCGAGGGCCGCCTTGCGATCCTCAGTGGCCGGTCGCTCGACGAACTGACCGAGCGGCTCGGGCTTGGCCCGGTGCCGATGGCAGGCAGCCATGGGCTGGAACGGCGCGCTGCCGACGGGACAGTGACCCGCGCGCCGATCCCCGACAGTCTGGCCACCGCCACCGCCGCGGCAAGCGCTTTCGCTGCCAGCCACGGCCTGCTGCTTGAGGCCAAAGCCGCCGGGGTCGCCGTCCATTATCGCGACTCGCAGCATGCCGAGGAAGCCGTCGATCGTTTCGCCCGGGCACTGGCCGCGGACACCGGGCTGGCGCTGCAATCCGGAAAGTGCGTCCGCGAGCTTCGGGTGCCCGGCGCAGACAAAGGCGATGCGGTCCGCGCATTCATGGCGGAACAACCGTTCCGTCTCGGACGTCCTGTCGTCGTGGGCGACGATTTGACCGATGAACATGCATTCGAGGC
>JAZKHF010000273.1:0-2607 GCA_040385545.1 Pseudomonadota bacterium | reverse complement strand
CCGATACCGAAGAAGTCAGCCGTTTCGGCTCAACCCCCTGCAAGTCGCAATGGCGCTGCAAGGCGTGCCTCGAACCGTTCGACCGCTTCAAATGTCACTGACCGGCCAAGCCTTCGCCACACTGCCCCCGGTGCAGCAGCCGATGATCGGCCAGCACTAAAGCCACCATCGCCTCCACTACCGGCGCACCTCTGATCCCGACAGAAGGATCGTGCCGCCCGCCAATCCCGATGCTCGACGTCGGCTTGAACCCGACTCTTATGACGATCGGCTTCCCGGTCGAAATCCCGCCATCGATGCCGCTGGCACGCATGCCATCCCGGTTCTCGCTCCCCCGCATACCGGCGGCCGCAAACCCCTCGCCAATCTCGACTCCCTTGACCGCATTGATCCCCATGCAAGCCGCGGCCAACTCAGCATCCAGCTTGGCATAGACCGGCGCCCCCCATCCGGCCGGAACGCCGGACGCGACACAATCGACTACCGCACCAAGGCTGTCGCTCTCGTTTCGCGCCGCTTCGAGCATCGTCGGCCATTTCGCGCTGTCACCTTCGCCACCAATTGCGATCACCCGCGCTTCAATCTCGACTTCCGGAATTACCAGCCGAGCCACCGCGCCGCCGGCGACCCGCATGGCCGTCTCGCGCGCCGAGGCCCGCCCGCCGCCACGCGGATCACGAAGGCCATATTTGGCATCATAGGCCGCATCGGCATGACCCGACCGCGGCGGCGCATTCAGCGGATAGTCGCTGCTCCGCGCATCGACATTGTCGATCATCATCGCGATTGGCGTCCCGGTCGTCCGGCCGTCATAGATCCCCGACAATATCCGCACCCGATCCGGCTCCTGCCGAGGCGACACGTCCGCCGACGTTCCGGGCCGCCGCAGGTCTAGCCAGCGCTGCACCCACGCTTCGTCGAGTTTCAGCCCCGGCGGGCAGCCATCGACGACGCAACCGATCGCGGGCCCATGGCTCTCGCCCCAGGTCGTCAGCCTCAATACATGCCCGAAGCTGTTGACGCTCATTCGATGTTCGCCCCGATCCCGCACATGGATTCCACAAAGCCCGGAAAACTGGTCGCGACGCAATCGCCATCGTCCATCGTCACCGGGCCATCGCTCGCCAGCCCCAGTGTCAGGAACGCCATCGCGATGCGGTGGTCGCTTTGGCTCAGGACATCGCCGCCCCGCACCTTGCCGCGCCCGAGAATGCGCAGACTGTCGCTATCGGCTAGCGCGGTGGCGCCGCAGGCCACCAGGCCGGCCAGGATGGCACCCAACCGGTCGCTCTCTTTGACCCGAAGCTCGGCCAAGCCCTCGATCAGCGTTTCGCCATCGGCCATCGCCGCCGCGATCGCGAGCGCCGGAATCTCGTCGATCATCGCCGGAATGCGGCTGGCAGGAATCGTGATCCCCTGCAGCCGACCATGGCCGACCGTCACATCGGCGACAATTTCGCCCGACACGATCCGTTCATTGGCCAACGCGATCCGCGCGCCCATTTCCTCGAGCGCTTCGCACAGGCCGGTGCGCAGTGGATTGACCAGCATTCCCTTCACCGTCACCTCGGACCCGGGTACGATCGCCGCTCCGACCAGAGGAAACGCCGCTGCCGAAGGATCGGCGGCGATCATTATATTGCTCGCCTGCAAGTTCCGCTGAACGCCAAGTTCGACTTCGCCCCCGGTGACCGTCACCGCGCAGCCGAACTGACCGAGCATGATCTCGCTATGGTGGCGGCTCGGCACCGGTTCGACGACGAGCACAGGCGCGCTCCCGCCAATGCCCGCCAGCAGGATCGCCGATTTGACCTGCGCCGAGGCCGGGACGTTGGAATATTCGATTCCGCCTGGCTCCACGCCCTCGATCGTCAGTGGCAGTGTTTCGCCGCCCTCGATCCCCGCGCCCATCCGCTCCAGCGGCGTCACCACCCGCTTCATCGGCCGCTTACTCAGCGAGGTATCGCCGACGAAAGTGGCGTGGACGCCCGGCATTCCCGCCACCGCCCCGATCAGCAGTCGCGCGGTGGTGCCGCTGTTACCGCAATCGATCGGTGCCTTGGGCGATTGCCACTGCCCGCCGGTCACTCGCCAGCGCCCCTCGTCATCGCGGACGATTTCGATCCCGAAGGCTTGAAGTGCGGTCACGGTCCGAAGCACATCCTCGCTTTCGCCCAGATTGGCGATTGTGCTGATGCCCTCGGCCATCGCCGACAGGATCAGCGCCCGGTGCGAACAGCTCTTGTCGCCGGGGATGGCGACGATGCCGGAAAGGGATCCGCCTGGTCGTGCAGTGAAGCTGGTCATCGCGCCTTCTTAGCCATTCACGGCGTCCAAGCGAAATGGGCTGCCATTTCATCGCTCCGTCGCTAAACCGTCGCGCATGGCTGACAAATCCACCGCTTTCCTGATGTTCGGTGCGACCGGCGACCTTGCCCGCCGGATGCTGCTGCCCTCGCTTTATGGGCTCGATTCGGACGGGCTGCTGGCCCCCGACCTTAATATCGTTGGTACCGCCCGGTCGGATCTCGATGCCGAGGCATTTCGCACCCTGGCGCGCCAGGCGCTGGAGGAGCATCTGCCCGACGGTTTCCTCGACGAAGATGT
>JAZKHF010000272.1:0-2971 GCA_040385545.1 Pseudomonadota bacterium | reverse complement strand
CCAAGTCGCTCCACGCCGCGATCCGGGCCGGAACGGACATCACGAACCACACGCCGTATTTGCAGGCGATGGATACGGACGGACTCGACTTCTTCTACTTCCCGGCGGGCGGCTACAACATCGATACGGCCTATGTGCCGAGCCACGATCAGCGGTGGGCCGGTGAAGATCAGTCCGCCGTCACGCTCAACTGCGGCGTCAATGGCTACGTCATCGAGACCACCGTCTCGAACCGCCGGGTCAGTGGCGAGGGCTTGAAGATCATCGGCGATACGGCGCTGGCGAACAGCGGTTTTGCCAAGCTGTTCGACAACTCCATGTTCAACTGGCGGCGGTGCGCGTTCAGCAACTTCAATCGCGAGGCGCTGCGCTTCGTGCAGGGCGTGCAAGTCTCTGCCGACGAATCCAGTTTCGTCAACTGCGGTCGCGCCATCACCGCGACGGTGACAATCAGCAACGCCTCACCCGGCGTGGTAACTTCGACCGCGCACGGCCTGCCAAACGGAACGCCGGTCTATCTGACGACCACTGGGGGGCTTCCCACCGGCTATTCGGCATCGACGCCTTATTATGCCGTCGCGACTACGGCGAACACCTATCAGCTCGCGCTCACCCCAACCGGGGCGGGGATCGATACGTCCAGCGCGGGGTCGGGGGTGCATACCGCGCACGCCTTGCCTTACGCGGCGGTTTTTGGCGATCCTGGCGCGACGGCGGGGGTGCAGGTCAACGCGCGGAACAACTACTTCGCCGCGTGCGGCATCGGGTTTCAGGCCGGGATCACCCGCCAACTCGAATTGAACGGCAACACGTTCGAATCCAACGGCATCGGTGTTCACTCGAACAGCGGCGAAGGCGACCTGTCGGTCAACTATTGGGAGGCCAACGTCATCGACGGCCTGCTGACCGAAAGCTCGGGGCTGTATCTCGGCAACCGGGTCGGCTCGAATTTCTATAAGCGGTATCTCGACAGCGGCGCGGCGGATCGCAAGACCGCCACGGCGCGCTCGGGCTTCATTACAGCCTATTCCACGGCCTCGCAGACACCGGGCGGCACGGCCACCGCAACCACCGTCACGCTCAGCCTGGTCGATACGCAATATCAAGCCACGCTGGCGTCGAGCGAAGTCACCTTGGTCAACATCGGGGTCTATGCCTACACCTTCACCCTGCCGTTCCGCGAAACATCGGTCGCGGCGCGCAACGCGAATGCATGGCTCGAAGTCGATAACGGCGGCGGGTATGTGCAAGTCCCGGACAGCTACGACCGGCTGACGCTGGCGGCGTCGCAGGCGAGCAAGCTGACGGTTTCGGGCAAGGTCACGACCACCGTTGCATCGGCCAAGGTCCGGGTGCGGTTCAGCGTCGATAATGTCGGCGTGACCATCGACGCGGCGGGCACGTCCGGCCTTGCTGCACCGACCACGGCCACCGCCGCGCGGCTCACCCTCGCCCACACCGGAGTTGAAGCATGACGATTCAGGAAGCCCGGACGGTGGCTGCGGCCCAAGCGAACGCGGCGAGGCATTATGCCCTGGCCGCGCGCATTCTTCGCGGCGAGGCTGACACGCACCCGCTGGTTATCGCGGCGCTCGGCTAATGGGGTCGCTCTCCCTCAGCAGCGCCATGTCGCTGTCGCTCACCTCCCGCCCGTCCAGCGGCAGCACCCCCTTCTCAGCCTACCCCGCGCTGGCGGCGGCATGGGTCGCGGGGCATGGGGTCGCGGCATACATCGGCGACAGCCTAACCTGCAACATCGGCGGCGGCGTGGCGGACTACACTACCACGTTCTGCAAGACGATTATCAGCGACCTGAACGCTGCCGGGAAGACCGCAATCGACGGGTTCCAGTTCGGCACGCACACCAACACGATCAGCAACCCGTTCGCCTATGACGCGCGGCTTACCAGCCCACACACGGGGCGCTGGAGCACTTCGGGCAACTACTATCATAGCAGCGACTTCACGGTCGGGACGCAGCAGACCTTCACCCCCGGCTTGACGCATGACCGGGTGCGCAAAGGCAACATCAAGTTCGGGTATCTTTCCACCTACACGATCACCCGCAACGCCGTGCTGCTCGAAACCGTAACCGACAATGCCGCGGGCTTCCCTGTCAGCACTTACACCGTCGCGTCGGGCACGCAGGGGACCGTGACGGAATTGGCTTCATACGGCGGCTTCGGCATCGGCGTTTGGGCAACCCCGTTCATCCAGTGCTACCCCAGTGCGACGCAGCACATTCAAATCTGTCAGATGGGTGAAGCGGGAACCACGGCAGGCGACTGGCTAGTAGATTATCCCGCCAGTGCGCTTTCGATCCTCAACATCGCCATCGCGGTTGATGCCGACGCTTACTTCATCATGCTCGGCGCGAACGATCAGCGCACCGGGGTTTCGGACGCCACCTTTGAGGCAAATATCGACGCCATTGTTGTGGCCTTGCTGGCGACTGGTGCGGACGTTCGCCTCATTGTCACCCCGCCCGCTGGTGGCGCAAGCGCTTCGAGCAATATCAGCGCAGGCAAGATTACGGCGCTTTCGACTGTCAGCACGAACCGGGGGTTGCTGGCCCCCATCGACTGCAACACGCCGTTCTCGCCGTTCAACGCTGCCAACTATCTGGCGGACGGGCTGCACCTGACGAACGCGACGCAGATCGCCATCGGCAACATCATTTCGGCGACGATGCTGTGACCTACCAAGTCTG
Source organism: Pseudomonadota bacterium (assembly GCA_040385545.1). Classification (GTDB taxonomy): domain Bacteria; phylum Pseudomonadota; class Alphaproteobacteria; order Sphingomonadales; family Sphingomonadaceae; genus Sphingomicrobium. The sequence goes on along the minus strand of JAZKHF010000272.1, from coordinate 261 downwards.
CATATCGAGGACGCATTCCTCGCACAGCCAGGTTCCGGCCTTGGGCGCGCGTTTGAGGCACCCCCGGCAGATGGCTGGGCGAGTGCGCAACGCGACAACGAACCGCACAGCCAGCGCCAAACAGGCAATTATTCCGATGGCGAAGATCATCGGCCTCACCATGCCCAACCGCACCACCGGGGGCAAGCCATGACGACGCGCCAGTCACTCCTCTGGCTAGCGTTCCTCACCACCGGGGCCGCGTTCGTCGCGTGCCGTTGG
>JAZKHF010000271.1:0-10374 GCA_040385545.1 Pseudomonadota bacterium | reverse complement strand
CGGGCTCGACCAGCGTCGAGCGCCGCGCGATCCGCGACGCCGCCTCCAACGCCGGGGCCAGCCATGTCTATCTGATCGAGGAGCCGATGGCCGCCGCGATCGGTGCCGACATGCCGGTGACCGAACCGGTCGGATCGATGGTCGTCGATATCGGCGGCGGCACGACCGAAGTCGCCGTGCTTTCACTCCGCGGTCTCGCTTACACCACCTCGGTGCGGGTCGGCGGCGACAAGATGGACGAAGCCATTTCCTCCTACGTCCGCCGCAACCATAACCTCCTGATCGGCGAAGCCACGGCCGAACGGATCAAAAAGGAAGTCGGCATCGCCAAGCCGCCGGTCGATGGCATTGGCGAGACGGTGCACATCAAGGGCCGCGACTTGGTCAATGGCGTGCCCAAGGAAATCACCATCAACCAGGGCCAGATCGCCGAAGCGCTGTCGGAACCGGTCGGGACGATCGTCGAAGGTGTCCGGATCGCGCTCGAGAATACCGCGCCCGAACTGGCGGCCGACATTTGCGATCAGGGCATCGTGCTCACCGGCGGCGGCGCCTTGCTCCAGGGGCTCGACGAAGTGCTTCGCGACGAGACCGGCCTGCCGGTTACCGTTGCCGACGACCCGCTGACCTGCGTTGCGCTCGGCACCGGCCGCGCGCTCGAAGAAGAGCAGTTCCGCGGCGTCCTCCAGACCGCGTAAGGATAGAGGGTCGTGGCCGCACCGGCGGGATCACGCCCCGGCTGGTCGAGGAAAGCGCAGTATAGCCTGTTTTTCGGGCTGGTCGCGGCAATCGGCGGCTTGGTCGTCGGGTTGATCCTGCTCGTCCTGTCGCTATTAGCCCCATCGGCTTACGCTGGCATCCGTGGTGCGGCACTGGATGTGACCGCCCCTGTTACCGGTGCGCTAAATGAAGTGGTGGTGACGGCTCAGGGTATCGTCGGCGGGGCGGGTGATTACTGGAATGCGGCCGAGCAGAATGCCAGCCTCAAGCGCGAACGCACGGCGATGCGCCGTCAGATCATCCGCGCCAAAGCCGTGCTGCAGGAGAATGCCCAGCTCAAGGCCGCGCTCGGCCTGCGCGAGAAGACCAGTCAGGCGGTCGCGGTCGGGCGAATCGTCGGCTCCAGCTTCGAGAGCAGTCGCCGCTTCGGCATCCTTTCGGTTGGGCGTGGCGACGGAGTGATGCCCGGAATGCCGGTCCGCACCGCCGACGGGCTGGTCGGTCGCGTGATCGAGGCGGGATCTTCGGCGGCGCGCGTCCTGCTGGTCAGTGACCGCTCCAACATCGTCCCCGCACGGCTGCTCCGCGGCGGCGTTCCGGTCATCTCAACCGGGCGCGGCGATGGCACCATCGACGTTCGCCCGCTGGAGGTCGGCCGCAACCCGTTCAAACGCGGTGACATCATCGTCACTTCGGGCACCGGCGGACTCTATCCTCCATTGGTTCCGATCGCCCGAATCGTCCGGCTCGACGACGATGGCGCGCTCGCGGTGCCTCTCGCCGATCCGGCCCAGTCCAGCTTCGCGATTGTCGAACGGGCGTTCGAGCCGGCCGCGCTCGCCGTCGCCGGTACGCCTGCGAACCGCTGATGGCCCGCTCCGCCCTCTCCAGCAAACAGGGTGCTTTCAAGGGTGGCGCGGTCAGCGCCGCGTCCTACATTCCCGCCGCCACTGTGGTCGCCGCCTCGGCGCTGAGCCTGTTGCCGATCGTCTCGGTCACCGGATGGTGGCCCAATGCCGGCTTCCTGATGCTGATCGCCTGGCGGTTGCTCCGCATCGACCCATGGCCAGCCTGGTGGGCCGCACCCCTCGGCTTCATCAACGACTTGCTGACCGGCGCCCCGATCGGGCTGTCGGTAACCTTGTGGTCGGCGGTGATGCTGGCGATGGAGTTCGTCGATAGCCGGACCCAATGGCGCGATTATTGGGTGGAATGGGCAATCGCCACAATATTGATCACGGCTGATTGCTGGTTCGACTGGCAGATCGCCGGACTGATGGGCGCGCCGGTCCCGTTCCTCCACATCGTCCCTGCCATCGTTCTCAGCATGTTCGCCTTCCCGATCGCGGCAATGATCGTCGCCCGGCTCGATCGCTGGCGGTTCGGGCGATGAGCATTCTCGGTCCGCAGCGTGGCCGCCGCCTGACGGGCGCGCACCAGAGCCTCGCTTTCTCGCGCCGCATGGTCATCGTCGGCGGCGCGCAGACGGCGATCGGTGCCATCCTCGTCGGTCGGCTCGGGTATCTCGCCATCTCCCAGAACGAGCATTACCAATTGCTATCCGAGAATAATCGGGTGCAGCTTATCGTTGTGCCGCCCCGCCGCGGCTGGCTGGTCGATCGCTACAACAAGCCGATCGCGATCAACCGCTCGGACTTCCGCATCGACATCATTCCCGAACAGCTCGAGCAACCGGAACGAACCCTGCGGCTGCTAGCGCAATTGCTCCAGCTCAACGTCGACGAGGTCGACCGGATCATCCGCGAACTGAAAGCGGCCAGAGGATATCAGCCGGTCCAGGTGGCCGAAAACGTTCCATATGAGAATTATGCCGCGGTCACCGTGCGACTACCCGAATTGCCCGGCGTGGTCCCGCAGCGCGGCTTTTCGCGCTTCTACCCCGCCGGTCCAGCCGTCGGCCACCTGATTGGCTACGTCGGCACTGCCAATGCCAAGGAATATGAGAAGGAAAAGAATCCCCTTCTCATCACACCGGGTTTCAAGATCGGCAAGGAAGGTCTTGAAAAAACACTGGAACAGGATCTGCGTGGCTCCCCCGGCGGACAACGGGTTGAACTCACCGCGCGCGGCAAACTGGTGCGCGAACTGACGCCGAAACCCGACCGCTCGGGTGCCACCACACAGCTCGCGATCGACGCCGGTCTGCAGGAATATGCTGCGCGTCGGCTGGGCGAGGAATCGGGTAGTTGCATCGTCATCGACTGCCTGACCGGCGACATCCTCTGCATGGCCTCCATGCCCGCCTACGACCCCAACAGCTTCTCCGACGGCATCGGCCGGATCGAATGGAAGATGCTGTCGGAAGATGAGCGCAAGCCGTTGCTCAACAAGAACCTCAACGCCCTCTACCCGCCCGGATCGACCATCAAGCCGATGGGCGCGCTGGCCATCCTTCAGGCCGGGATTGATCCCGACGCCACGGTCAATTGCCCTGGCGGCTATGCGCTCGGCAACCGTTTCTTCCGCTGTCTCGGCCGCCACGGTACGGTCAACATGCGCCGCGCCATCGCCAAGAGCTGCAACACCTATTTCTACTCGATGGGCCACAAGATCGGATATGACGCCATCGCTCCGATGGCCAAGAGACTGGGATTGGGGGAAAAGTTCGACCTGCCCGTGGTCAGCCAGAATTACGGGACGGTCCCCGACAGCGCATGGAAATTGCGCAAGTGGAATGAACCGCGGCGGATCGTCGAGCGACCCGACTGGACCGCGTCGGACACGCTCAACGCCTCGATCGGGCAGGGCTATCTGATCGTCAATCCGCTCCAGTTGGCGGTGATGGCGGCGCGTATCGCCTCGGGCCGCGACGTTCAGCCGACGTTGATCGGTGCGCATACCAAGCCAGCCCCGCTGATCGGGCTCGATCCCAAGCATCTGGAGGTCGTGCGCGGCGGAATGTGGGAAGTGGTCAATGGCGATGGCACCGCGGGCGCCAGTCGGCTCATGACCCCCGGCATCGAGATGGGCGGCAAGACCGGCACTGCCCAGGTGCGCAAGATCAGCGGCTCCCAGCGCGGCCAGTCGGGCGACTGGAAATATCGCGATCACGGCCTGTTCGTCTTTTTCGCTCCAACGTCCAACCCGCGTTACGCCGGCGCGGTGGTGATCGAACATGGCCTTGGCGGTGCGCGCGCCGCCGCCCCGGTTGCCAAGGACGTGTTGACCTATCTGTTCGACAAGCCGCAGGCGATGGCTCGCCTTGCCGAGCTCGAGGCGGGCTGGGGCGGAACCCTGCTCGAGCGCAACGCCCGCCGCGCCGCAGCAGTCCAGGCCGCCGCCGCGGCCGCCATCGCGAACAGCCGCGCATGATCATCTCGGCAATCCTGCCCACCCCGCTGGCGCGTCTTCCGTGGCGGTTGATCTTCATGGTCGCCGGGATCTGCGGTTTCGGAATTATCGTGCTTTACTCGGCCGCGGGGGGCAATTTCGCGCCTTGGGCCAGCAAGCAGGCGATGGTGATCCTGTTCTTTCTGGCGGTGGCGATCGTCATTTCGACGATCAAGGAATCGACCATGAAGGCGCTGACCTTCCCCGGTTATGCGGCGATCGTGGTCATGCTGATCGGGGTCGAGGCCCTGGGTTTCGTCACCAAAGGCGCGCAACGTTGGCTCGATCTCGGCTTCATCCGACTTCAGCCGTCCGAATTCATGAAGCCGGCGATCGTCCTGACCATGGCCCGCTTCTACGAATTGCTGCCCGCCGGGGAAATTCGCAAGTGGCGCGCGCTGTGGCCGGCGCTGTTGCTGCTCGGCGTGCCCGCGGGCCTGATCCTGGTCCAGCCCGACCTTGGCACCTGCCTGATGGTCGTCTTTTGCGGCATTACGGTGATGTTCCTCGCTGGCCTGCCGATGTGGTATTTCGTCGGCTCAGGTGTCGCCGTCGCTGCGGCGATGCCGGTGGTTTACGCCCTGATGCACGATTATCAGCGCCGACGCGTGATGACCTTTCTCGATCCGGAAAGCGATCCGCTCGGGGCCGGCTATCATATCAGCCAGTCGAAAATCGCGATCGGATCGGGCGGCCTTTTCGGCAAGGGCTATCTCAATGGTAGCCAGGCCCATCTCCAATATCTCCCGGAGGGCCATACCGATTTCGTCTTTGCCAGTCTGGTCGAGGAATGGGGCATGGTCGGCGGCACCCTGCTGATTCTCGGTTTCGCACTGGTCATCCGCTGGGGAATGAACGTCGCCAAGCGCGCCCCCACACGCTTTGGCCAGCTGACCGCCGCCGGATTGTCGGGCACGATCTTCTTCTACGCCTCGATCAACCTGCTGATGGTGATGGGCCTCGCGCCCGTCGTCGGCGTCCCCTTGCCCCTGGTCAGCTTCGGCGGCTCGGCGGTGATGACCGTGATGATCTGCCTCGGAATCCTGATGAGCCTGGAACGTCAGCAGCGCAGCCAGTCTCGGCTGGAGGGATGAGGCCAAGCCTTAATGCCATCAAATAACCGCTCGTCCTGAGTAGGGACTGAGTAAGCGCAGCGCGTCGAAGGCCCGTATCGAAGGAGCGGCCATATTGAAGCAGCGATGAAGGAAAAATTGGTGGATCGGCTCGGGCTCGAACCGAGGACCATTCGATTAAGAGTCGAACGCTCTACCAACTGAGCTACCGATCCACGCTGGCATGAAGCGGCGCGTATAGCGATGTGTTTGCGGGGGGCAAGTGCTTAAGCGCCCGAGCATAAATGAGCGTTTGCGGAGCAAACGGGAATTTATGTCGAAGAGAGCGCGAAAGTCTGTCCTGAGCCTGTCGAAGGGCCGGCCAGCGGGTGCCCTTGGCGAACCCTACTGACGTCACGGCCGCCCGTGACGTCCCTTTCGATCAGCACCGCATTTCTCACCCTCACTTGGGCGACCGCAGCGCGCCGTGATCCTCTCCCTCCGCTATCTGAAAGCCGACAGGTGCGTGGCGATAGCAGAGGTCAGCCGAGCCATGCCGCTCCTGCATTCAGTTTCTCTAATGTCCGCAATGAGTCGACTTCTATCGGCCGCCAATTGACCATCATGGGTGGAAAGCGGACACTAGGCCGTGACTTTTGTTGCGCTCCACTCAACATCGCAATCACCGTAGAGCAAGCCTTTCGGCGCCTCCGTGCCGTCACCTCGGAAGGTCACTATCGCGCCTATCTGATCACCTTCCGAAATAGTCCTTAGTTCGACTTCTCGGACTTCGTCACTGACATATTTACGTTGCTCTTCCTCGTTAAATCGAAGGTCTTTCTTGCTTTCCCTTGCAAGCCTGATTGCCTTTTCTTTGGAGAGTTGCAGACACAGCGCCGGTTCTTGAGCGCAAGCGGCAAGCCAAAGAGATCCAAGGCTTAGGGCGGCGACCGAAAGTCTGAGCAACATGACCGCTTGTCGCCGATGCGGCCAATGTCCGCAATGGGTCGAAAGCGGACTGTCCGCTAATCGGCAGTCAACGCGGGAAAGCGGACTCTCCTGGGCTACTACCAAGGGCCATCGGCTTGCCAGCCGCGACCGCCATCCCTCTTGCTATAAGCCGCCACTCCGCGGCAGCGGATCGACGCCGCTAAAGCGACGCACAGAAAAGCTTCCAAAATAGGATTTCGCCTGCTCTGTTCGATCAGTCGCGAGTCGGCGGGCCTACACCGGGCACTAACGCGCGAATGGCTATTTCTTATGTCGTTCCTTCACCACAGTCCTTGTTAGCTCCGACCCGCTTTCTTGACCAAAGTTGATGAAAGTCACAATCCGCCCTTAACTTCGACGGATTTCCGCGAATTTTTTCGCGCGGCACCATCAACTTAGTGCCCATCCTGCGGCCGGTTCGCCAGCAGATCGTCGACCACCGCTGGATCGGCCAGCGTCGAAACGTCGCCCAAATTCGCCACATCTCCCTCCGCGATCTTGCGCAAGATCCGCCGCATGATCTTGCCCGACCGGGTCTTGGGCAAGGCCGGCGCGAACTGGATCACGTCGGGGGTCGCGATCGGGCCGATTTCCTTGCGCACCCATTGCACCAGCTCGGCGCGCAACGCCTCGTCCGCCACGGTCCCGGCGTTGATCGTGACATAAGCGTAGATGCCCTGCCCCTTGATCGCATGCGGCATGCCGACAACCGCCGCTTCTGCCACATCGCGGTGCGCAACCAGCGCACTCTCCACTTCGGCGGTGCCCATGCGATGGCCGCTGACGTTGATGACATCGTCGATCCGGCCGGTGATCCAGTAATATCCGTCCGCGTCGCGACGGCAGCCGTCGCCGCTGAAATATTTGCCGGGATATTGCGAGAAATAGGTCTGGAAAAACCGCGCATGGTCGCCCCACACGGTGCGCATCTGTCCGGGCCAGCTGTCGGCGATCACCAGGCTACCCTCGCCCGCTCCCTCGATCGGCGTGCCGTCGCCGTCGATCAGTTCCGGCTTCACGCCGAACAAGGGCAGGCAAGCACTTCCGGGTTTCAGCGCGGTCGCGCCGGGCAAGGGCGCGATCATCATCCCGCCGGTTTCGGTCTGCCACCAGGTATCGACGATCGGGCAGCGCCGCTCCCCCACCACGCGGTGATACCACTCCCAGGCCTCGGGATTGATCGGCTCGCCGACCGTGCCGAGCAGACGCAGCGACGAGCGATCGGTCTTGGCGACCCAGTCGTCCCCTTCCCGCATCAGCGCTCGCAGCGCGGTCGGTGCGGTGTAGAAAATCTCGACCTTATGCTTGTCGATCACCTGCCAGAAACGCGACGAATCCGGCCAGTTGGGCACGCCTTCGAACATCAACTGCGTCGCGCCGTTGATGAGCGGCGCATAGACGATATAGCTGTGCCCGGTGACCCAGCCGACGTCGGCGGCGCACCAGTAAATCTGCCCCGGCCGGTAATCGAAGACATATTCGTGGGTCATCGCGGTCCATACCGCATAGCCACCGGTCGTATGCAGCACGCCCTTTGGCTGGCCGGTCGATCCCGAGGTATAGAGAATGAACAACGGGTCTTCGGCGCCCATCTCCTCCGGCGGGCAAATCTCCGACTGGCCCGCCACCGCATCGCCCCAATCGAGGTCGCGGCCCTCCATCATTGTCACGTCGGCGCCGGTCCGCCGCAGCATGATCACCCGGTCGACCGAGGGGCAGTCCGCCACCGCTGCATCGACATTGGCCTTGAGCGATATTCTTTTGCCGCCGCGAAGCCCCTCGTCGGCGGTCACCACCAGCCGCGAGTCGCAATCCCTGATCCGCCCGGCCAAGGCGTCGGGGGAAAAGCCTGCGAACACCACCGAATGGATCGCCCCGATCCGCGCGCACGCCAGCATCGCCACCGCCGCTTCGGGCACCATCGGCAGATAGATCGTCACCCGATCGCCTTTGGCCACGCCATTGGCCTTCAGCGCATTGGCGAACCGGCACACGTCGCGGTGCAGTTCGCGGTAAGTGATGGTCCGCCCGGCCTCGGCAGGATCGTCCGGCTCCCAGATGATCGCGGTGGCATCGCCGCGTGTCGCAAGGTGTCGATCGAGGCAATTGGCCGCCAGGTTGAGTGTCCCGTCGCCAAACCATTCGATCCCGAAATCGACTTCGTCGAAGCTGCAATTCTTGACCGTGGTGAAGGGCCGGATCCAGTCGATCCTTTTCGCTTCGTCCCGCCAGAAACCGTCCGGGTCGTCGATCGACCGGCGATACTGTTCGTCATATCGCGCCGCATCGACCAGCACACTCGCTGCCCATTCGTCGGGCACAGGGTAATTCTCTGCCATCGCGCTACCCTAGCCAATGCCGCGTCCATGCACAGCCCGTTCAGGCTGCAGGTGCAACTTTCGGGCGATAAATACCGTATAGTGATCGACCCTCTCGAAGGAATTGTTGATGCGCTTCCATGTTCCGATCCTGACCGCGATGCTTCTTGCCACCGCGGCCTGCTCGACTGCCGACGCGGCGTCCGCCAAGCTCGTGCCCGCGCCGGCGGTCGACGTGCCGGTCGCGCCGGGGCTACAGACGGCGGTGCTGGCCGGCGGTTGCTTCTGGGGAATGGAAGGCGTGTTCGAGCGGATCAAAGGGGTCCGCGACGTCGTCTCGGGCTATGCCGGCGGCACGGCGGCCGATGCCACTTATGCGAAGGTCAGTGCCGAGCGCACCGGCCATGCCGAGGTGATCCGAATCACCTACGATCCAAAGCGGATCAGCTACGGCACGTTGCTCCGTGTCTATTTCTCGGTCGCTCACGATCCGACCCAGCTCAACCGGCAGGGGCCCGACACCGGCCCAAGTTATCGCTCGGCGGTCTTCCCTCAATCCGATGCGCAGGGCCGCGTCGCCAGAGCCTATGTCAAGCAACTGACCGCCGCTCGCGCATTCCAGAAGCCCATCGTCACCCGGATCGAGTCGGGCAAATTCTTTGCCGCGGAGCCCAGCCATCAGAACTTCATGAAGCGTAACCCGAGGCACCCCTACATTCTCGCTCACGACGTGCCCAAGGTTGCGGCACTCAAGCGGGTCATGCCGAATCTCGTCGCTTCCTGACCCAATCCGGTGCGGTTCGTCCCGTAACGGCACGGATCGTAATCATTCTCTCCACTTCCTTACCGCGCGATAAACCCGGTCTTTACGCCCTTGCGTTAGGGCCGATGGATCAGGGTCAAGCCGCGAGGCGATCGGAGCGAATTGAACATGGCGAACAAAGCGGCAGTCGAACAGCAGACAGCGAGCGTCGCCGAGGCGCAGCTGGCGCGGATCGAGGCCGAAGGCTCGTCGCACCATCCGCACCTTGCCGCCTTGCTGACGATGACCGGTGCCGCCGCATCTCGTGACCTTGCCGATGCCGTCCATCTGCTTTGCGCGATCCATGGTCGCCACCCCGGCCTGACCGACCTTGCTCTTGCTGCAGCACCGGCCGGGGAAGCCCGGGATTGGTTGCGCGAGGCCGCCGACGCATTTGACCGCGAGCGCTTGTATCTCGTCCGCCTGACCTCGGCGATCGGTCCGATGCCCTCCACGCCAGGTGCCATGCAGACCGAAAATGCCCTGCTCGCCCAACGGCACGCGATCGAGACTCTAGCCAGGTCCGAACGCCGCGGCTGTGCGCTCGGCGCCGCCAGCGCACTGGTGCAAGACTGGCGTGCGCTTCGTCCCCTGCTCGACCATGCCGCCGACCGCGCCAATGTCGAATGCCCCGGCTGCACGTTGCCTTCGGACCAAAGCCTTGCAAATGCCTTCGCCGCTGGCACCGATGGCATTGCCAGCGAGCGCGCGCTTGCTTTTGGGGCCCAGCAATTGCTCCTCCAGCATCGCGGCCTGCTCGATCTGATGGAAGCCCGTGCGGGGTCGCGAGTCGACTGACTTGCCCCGCATCGCCGCGCCGGTTAGGCGAGTGGCATGCGCTTCACCGGTACCGAAAACTACATCGCCACCGACGACCTGAAGGTCGCCGTCAATGCTGCGGTCACGCTGCGCCGGCCGTTGCTGATCAAGGGCGAACCGGGCACTGGCAAGACCGTGCTGGCCCATGAAATCGCCGCCGCGATCGACGCCCCGCTGATCGAATGGCACATCAAGTCGACCACCCGCGCCCATCAGGGGCTGTACGAATATGACGCCGTCGCCCGGCTTCGCGACGGCCAGCTTGGTGACGAGCGGGTCCATGACATTTCCAACTACATCAAGCGCGGCAAATTGTGGGAGG
>JAZKHF010000270.1:0-8798 GCA_040385545.1 Pseudomonadota bacterium | reverse complement strand
ATCGACGGCGAACGGTACAAGACGTCCGAAGCGTTGGAGTTATTTCTTTCCAGCCAGCAGACCGCATGAAAAAGCGCGCGGCCGGATTTTCCCGACCGCGCGCTTTTTACGCCCTACAGTCCGCTAGGATCTAGCGGCGAAATCCGGTGTTGCGTTCGACATTCAGGCGCGTGACCTGGCCGCGGAAATCGACCCGGCAGTTGAAGCGCAATTCGGCATATTGAGCGGCATTGGCGTAACCCTGATTGCCGAAACCGCCGAAGCGCGGATCGATGCCCTGGTTATAGCCCTGTTGGGGATACTGATTGTCATATCCCGGGTTGCCGTAGCCATTCTGGCCCTGGCCGCGCCAGTTGCGACCGGTATCGATCAGGCCGGTAACTCGGAGGCCATTGTTGGCTCGCGTAACCTGGGTCACCGCGACTACGCGGGCGTTGCTGCGGTTGTTGTTGTAACCCTGACCGTATTGCGACTGGCCGTAGGGGCGATAATTGCGGTCGCCACTGACCCGCGCTTCGGCAGCGCGGGCGCATTGGTCGACCGCCATCCGGTCATTGCCCTGACCGTAGCTGCCATAGCGGCCGCCACCGAGCACCTGATTGATAATCTGGCCGACGACGCCGCCATTCTGGTTGCCATACTGATTGTCATATTGCGGATAGCCATATTGCTGCGCCGCGGCAGGAGCCGCTGCACCGGCAAGCATCGCCAGGCTGGCCGAGCCAACCATCATTTTGTGAAACATATTCATGGGATAATTCCTAAAAGTAACGCCAAAATAGAAAGGCGCGTCGGTAGTGAAACCGTTTTAGGAGCCATTGGGTGCATCGCCGGTGAATAGTTTTCCCGCTCGCCGTTCATATTTGTGAAAATTTGAAACTCGACGACATTACTTGGGCGGAATATTTTTCCGACGGGTCGTGCGTTCGGTTCGCCGGATCGGGCCGACCATGGCAACCCTGCGTGGCCCGATGCGTTTGAGCCTTCGTCCAGTAACTCGAACGAGGAAATTTCCATGCCCCAAGCCAAAGCGAAAGACGGCACCAAGCTCTATTACAAGGATTGGGGCCAGGGTAAGCCGGTCGTGCTCCTTCATGGCTGGCCGCTGACCGGCGACACGTTCGACGACATGGGCATTGCCCTGGCCGAAAAGGGCTATCGCGCGATCATTCCCGATCGCCGTGGCTTTGGCCGGTCGGATCAGCCGTGGAACGGCAATGACTATGACACTTACACCGACGACGTGGTCGCGATCCTCGACGATGCCGGGGTGAAGGAAAATGTCGCCTTGGTCGGTTTCTCGATGGGCGGCGGTGAAGTCGCGCGCTTCCAGACGAAATACCCGGGCAAAACCTCGGCCGCGGTGCTGATCAGTTCGGTTGTTCCGTACATGCTTCAGACCGACGACAATCCCGATGGCGTGCCGCAATCGACCTTCGACGAGATGACCGCCGGCGTGAAGGAGGATCGCGCTCATTTCTTCACCGGCTTCTTCAAGGATTTTTACGGCGTCGGGGCACTCTCGTCACCGGTCAGCGACGAAGTGCTGATGAATAGCTGGCGGCAGACGATGCTATCGGGCACCAAGAACATGCTCGACGCGGCAAAGGCGTTCGCCACTACGGACTTCCGTCCCGACCTCGCCAATTTCCAGGCCCCGACCCTCGTGATCCACGGCACCGCCGATAAGACCGTTCCGATCGATGCGACCGGCCGGGTGGCGGCTCGCGAGATCGCTGGGGCCAAGCTGATCGAATATGACGGCAGTGCCCATGGCCTGTTCGCCACCGATAAACAGCGCCTGATCGACGACGTCGTCGGGTTCCTCGACGTCAGTGTCGGCGAGCAGGTGGACAACCGAAGCGCAATTCCCCTCGACGCTTAAGCCGCGACGGGTTTCTCTTCGCACTGGAGGTCACCTTTACCGGGAACGGTGAAGGTGGCCTCCCTACCCTTGTTCCAGAAAATGTAGGGCTGACCGTTCCAGCGGCCTTCATATTTCGCCCCCGACGCCGCAATAACTTGGTCGATCGCAATGGCCTGACCGTCCCACTCGAGCGCCACCGCGCCGGGTTCGCTATTGACGAAGGTTGCCTCCACCTCACCCGCGAGACCACCGCAGATGAAAGCGACTGGCCCGACCGTTGGTCCGTCGCCTGCCGGCACCGACCCTGACATCTTTCGTAAGCGGTGAATCTTGAGCATCGCCGCCGCCATCACACACTGTCGAAGCTCATCGGCCTTGTCGCAGGAATCGCGTTCTTGCATCCATTCGACGTGGGCCTGGCTTGCCACTTCGTCCGATTGGCCGGACAATCGAGCTACTTCCCGGTCCATCAGCGCCAAAGCCGCATCGCCGCAGATCAATTCCTGCGCCTGCCCGCGCGCCCGGTCGCAATCGAAGCTGGCGGTGATCGCGCGGGCGGGTTTGGGGGCTGCGGCAAGGTTCGGCTCGCGTTGGTCGTTACCGACAGGCGGTTCAGCCTGGCATCCGGCCATGACCAGAGCGGTAATTATCGTCAGCATCGGTCGCATGGCTCGCCCCCCGCTTTGAACGCTGGCACTCCTACATCATTTTGCGACCGTGCTGTAGCGGTTCAGCCGTTGACGATCGTTCCCCCGTTGGGATGCAACACCTGCCCGCTCATGTAGCTCGAATCCTCGCAGGCCAGGAACAGGAAGGCCGGTGCGACCTCGTTGGGCTGTCCAGGGCGGCCCATCGGCGTCTTCTCGCCAAAGGTCTTGAGCTTTTCCGGGCTCGATCCGCCCATTGGATTGAGCGGAGTCCAGATCGGGCCGGGTGCCACCGCATTGACGCGAATTCCATCGCCAATGAGGTTTTCCGACAGTGACCGGGTGAACGCCGTAATGGCACCCTTCGTCGAGCTGTAGTCGAGCAATTCCTTTTCGCCCTGATAGGATGTGATCGATGTGCAATTGACGATCGTCGCACCCCTCTCGAGATGCGGCCGCGCGGCCTGAACCATGAAGAACATCGAATAGATGTTAGTCTGGAACGTACGCTTGAGCTGCTCCTCGGTGATGTCGGTGATATCCTTATCGGGATGCTGCTCACCGGCATTGTTGACCAAAATGTCGAGCCCGCCGAACTCGTCGACAACGCGTTGTACCGCCTCGTCACAGAATTTCCTGACGCCCAGATCGCCGGCAATCGCAATCGCCCGCGCGCCCTCTTTCTCGCACGCCTTCTTGGTCGCCTCCGCATCTTCATGTTCGCAAAGATAGAAGATGGCGACGTTGGCGCCTTCGCGCGCGAACAGGGCGGCGGTGGCGCGGCCGATGCCGCTATCGGCCCCGGTAATGATTGCGGTCTTTCCCTTCAGCCGACCCGATCCGGGGTAGCGCGGCTGCCATTCGGGCTTGCGGTCCAGCTCATGTTCGTTGCCGGGCAGCGCATCTTCGTGAATCATCGGTTCGACGGTGGCGGACATATTCATCTCCCTTTTGAGAGATAACGCCTAAGCCTTCGACCTGTTTCACCTACGCGCGGTCTCTCCCGATTGCGCATCCTCGGCCACCTCGGCAATCGGTACCGTGCCCTTTCGATCAAGCTCCATCCAGTCGCGGAACTCGAGCTTGTAGAGCATGTCCATCACCTCGAACTCGAGCCCGCCGGGCTGCGACGTACTGCTGTTCCACATTGCCACCACACCGCTCTTCAGCTTGGGATCGAACAGGATCAGCGAGCGATAGCCATTGACCCCGCCGCGATGGCCGATGATTCGGTGGCCGGCATAATCGTAGCTTCGCCAGCCATAGCCATAATAAGGCGCGGCAATGCGTTCGCGGAACTTGCGCAGCCTACCAAGCTCGCCGGGGGTCGCGACCAGTTGAGCATGGGCGGCCTCGATCACCTTCGGGCTGATCACCGCCGGCATGCCGCCCATCTGGGCGATCATCCACAGCGCCAGATCCTTGATATTGCTATTGACGCCTCCCGCCGCCGGCACCCGGTAATAAGCATCGCTCATCGGCAGCTCGCGGCGGCCCGCGGCATGCGGCCGCGCCCAGCTCAGAGCACTTTCGAGCCCAGCCCTTGTCAGGCTTGCCGAGGTCATGCCGAGCGGCTTGAACAGCAGATCGGGGATCGCATCCTGATATGGCTCGTTCATCGCCGACGCGACCGCCTCGCTCGACGCGTCAAAGGCGATGTTCTGATAGCTCCAGCAGGTCCCCGGTGCACAAAGAGAGGCCAAGGTACCCAGCGTCTGGCGGATGTAAGCCGGGTCCTCCCCCGCCTCCAGCTTATCGTCGTAGGCGTTGCGATAAATGCCCAGACGATGGCTCAGAACGTCGCCCAGCGTCGCGCTATATTCGGTCCCGCCGGGCAGTTTCAGCGTCTTGGAATAATGGGCGATCGGTGCGTCGAGGTTGAGCTTGCCTTGCTCCGCCAGCTTGGCTGCGGCAGTCCCGGCGACGCCCTTGGACACCGACGCCCAGCGGAAAACGGTTTGCGGCGTGACCTTCTCGCCCGACCCCGCGACCGTCTCGCCATAACCTTTGACGAAGGTGATCCGCCCATTCTCGACCACGCCGACGGCGAGCCCGACCATCGTCGGTTGCGCGGCGAGGCGCTGCAACCGCTCGTCGAGTCGGGCATAGTCGACATCGCGCCGGTCAGCGGGCGAGATTTTGGCGAGCGAGAGATACGAGGCCGCCTGACGGTCGACCTGTTTCTTTTCGGCCCCCAGCCGAACGACGTTGCCGCCGACCGCCAGCGCGGCGACGACCAGTGCGACGCCGCCCAGCCCGATGTGCAATTGCCGTTTCAAATGAAGATCTTCCTCCCGCTTCCGAATGCTTTGGCGGGGAGTGGAGCCTCGCTCAATCGGGCTGGTCGTCGACTGCGCCCAAACGAGTGCATCGGACGACGAATGCTGGCGTAACTGGAAATCGCCGCCCACCTCGCCTAAAGCCCGCCCGATATGCAATTCCTCAAGACCCTTTTGTGGGTGCTGATCGCGGTGATTGTGGCGATCATCGCAAGCAATAACTGGCGCGACGTGACGGTCGACCTGTGGAGCAATCTGCAGGCCGATATCAAATTGCCGGTACTTCTGCTGGCCGTGTTCCTGCTCGGTTGGCTGCCGACTTGGCTGGTCATGCGCGGCAAGATCTGGCGGCTCAAGCGGCACATTGCGCTAGAGGTGCCGGCGGTTCCGGCACCGTCGCCCGCGTCCCCGCCCGATCACTCCCGTCCAAGCGAGGGCGAGCAGTGAGCAGCCGCATCTTCGTCGCCATAGACACCCCGGACCTGGACCGGGCCAAGGCGCTCGCCAAGGCGGTCAGTCGCCACGCCGGCGGGATCAAGCTGGGTCTGGAATTCTTCGCCGCCAACGGCCCGGCCGGGATCGCGGACCTCGCCCATGAAGGCCTGCCGATCTTCCTCGACCTCAAGCTCCACGACATCCCCAACACCGTTGCCAAGGCGGTCCAGGCGCTGCGCCCGTTGGAGCCCGCGATCCTTACAGTCCACGCCGCCGGCGGCCGGGCCATGCTGGAGGAAGCCAAGGCCTGCGCCCCCGCCGCGTCCAAGGTCGTCGCAGTGACGATGCTGACCAGCCTCGATGACCGCGATCTCGGCGACATCGGGGTTGGCGGAAAGGCCCAGGACCAGGTGGCCCGGCTGGCCGATCTCGCCCGATCCGCGGGGCTTGACGGGATCGTCTGTTCGGGTGCCGAAGTCGCCGCGGTCCGCCGCGGTTGGCACGACGGCTTCTTCGTTGTCCCGGGGATCCGCCCTCCCGCCGGACCGGCGAGCGACCAGAAGCGCGTGATGACCCCGCGCGCGGCCATCGACGCCGGTGCATCGGTGCTGGTGATTGGCCGCCCGGTGACCCATGCCGACGACCCCGATGCCGCCCTCCGCGCCATCGCCGCGACCCTGTGAAATTGGAGATTATTGAATGAGCTGGCTGAGCCGGGTCCGCAACGGATTGCCCTTTCTTCCCAAGCGGCAAACCGCCGACAATCTGTGGCACAAGTGCAAGAAGTGCGACGCGATGGTGTTCACCAAGGAGTGGGAGGACAACCTGTTCTGCTGTCCGAAGTGCGACCATCACGACCGGATCGGCCCCAAGGCGCGCTTTAGCCAAGTGTTCGATGGCGGCAATTACAAGATGATCGCGTCACCCGACGTGCGCGAGGATCCGCTCAAGTTCCGCGACACCAAGCGCTATTCCGACCGGATCAAGGCCGCGCGCGCCGCAACCGACGAAAAGGACGCCTTGCTCAACGCCGAGGGGCTGATCGGCCGCCGCAAGGCGATCGTCGGGGTGCAAGATTTCGCCTTCATGGGCGGATCGATGGGGATCGGGGTCGGCGCGGCCTTCCTGTCGGGCGTACGCGCGGCGATCGCGGCGAAGGCACCTTATGTCCTGTTCACCGCGGCAGGCGGCGCACGGATGCAGGAGGGAATCCTGTCGCTGATGCAAATGCCGCGCACCACGGTTGCGCTGGCCGAACTACGCGAAGCCGGTCTGCCCTACATTGTCGTGCTGACTGACCCGACCACCGGCGGAGTCACTGCATCCTACGCAATGCTGGGCGACGTCCAATTGGCCGAGCCTGACGCGTTGATCGGCTTTGCCGGGCAGCGGGTGATCGAGCAGACCATTCGCGAGAAATTGCCCGAGGGCTTCCAGCGCGCGGAATATCTGCTCGAGCATGGCATCATCGACATGGTCGTGCGTCGTCATGATCTGAAGGAACGGTTGGCGACGTTGGTCGACTATCTCGCGCCAAGTCGGGCCAAGGGGAAAAAGGCGGCCTAAACCCCTCCGTCGGCTTCGCCGCCACCTCCCCCTCTGGGGAGGAGCGAAGCATCTTTTCTTGCCCCTCCCCCGTGGGGGAGGTGGCGCGCAGCGCCGGAGGGGTAAGCGTGAGGGAAGTCATTCGATCCACCGATCCCCGACTGACCGCATTGATCGCGCGGCAGGCGACGCAACATGCCGACGACGACCAGATCGGGCTCGACCGAATCCGCGCCCTGCTCGATGCGATCGACCGCCCGCAGGACCGCCTGCCGCCCGTGTTCCACGTCGCCGGGACCAACGGCAAAGGCTCGACCTGCGCCTTTCTCCGTGCCGGGCTGGAAGCCGCCGGGCATCGGGTGCATGTCTTCACCAGCCCGCACTTGGTCCGCTACAATGAGCGCATCCGCCTCGCAGGGACGTTTATCAGCGACGCGCAATTGGGCGACGTCATGGCCCGTGTACTCGACGCCAATGACGCGATCGGTGGCAGCTTGTTCGAGGTCAACACCGCCGCTGCCTTCCTCGCATTTGCCGATACGCCTGCAGATGCCGTGATCCTCGAAGTCGGGCTCGGCGGCCGCCTCGATGCGACCAATGTGATCGATCGCCCGCTCGTCACCGGCATCGCCAGCATCGGCCTCGATCACCAGCATTTCCTCGGTGACACGCTCGGCCAGATTGCTGCGGAAAAAGCTGGCATCGCGCGCCGCGATGTCCCGTTGGCATGCCTCGCCCAGCCTGCGGAAGCCCAAGCGGCGATCGAGCGCGCATCAGAAGAAGTCGGTGCACTCTTGCTGCTTGAAGGCCGCGCCTGGCAACTCGACCCGTCGCTGATCCCCGCCCTCCCCGGCGCGCATCAGATCCGCAACGCCAACCTCGCGTGGCAGATGCTCGCCGCGCAGGAACACCTGCCGGTCGCCCGGAATATATTCACCCGCGCAATCGCCAACGCAACTTGGCCTGCCCGCTTCCAGCGACTCGCCGACGGCCCGCTGACGAACGGCGTCGAAACCTGGCTCGACGGTGCGCACAACCCCGACGCCGCCGCCGCCCTCGCCGCACTATTGGCAATGCGCGGGCGCATGCACATCGTGCTGGGAATCCTCGCCAACAAGGACGCCAGGGCAATCGTCGACGCGCTCGCGCCGCACGCCCTGTCGCTGACGTTCGTACCCATCCCTGATCATGAAGCCCATGTTCCGGAGGCGCTCGCAAAACGCTTCAACGGTCGCGTCGCCGCGTCATTGAAAGAAGCCCTGCCAGACCTCCCCGCACCGCGCCTGATCGCCGGCTCGCTCTACCTCGCTGGGCACGCCCTTATGTTCAACGGCGAGATGCCGGTCTAAGCGGCCGTCTCGTCCCTGCGCGCGTCGCCCTCGCCCTCAATGCCGGCCGTCCCGATCGAGCTGTCGACCAGCCCGGCCCGCATCATCCACCAGAACAACAGAATGCCGGGCACGGCCGCAAGCGTCGTTAGAAGATAGAAGTTGGTATAGCCCATGCCCTCAACCAACGCGCCAGCGGTGGTCCCGGTCAGGAATCGGCCGACGATGCTCGCCGCCGCCGAGATCAGCGCATATTGCGAGGCGGTGAAGCGCAAATCGCACAGCGCCGAGAAGTAAGCGACTACCGTCACGCCGCCGATCCCGCTGGCAAAATTCTCGAACGCGATAGTGCCGGCCAGCCCCCAATTGCTGTGCCCCGCCTGGGCCAGCAGCGCGAAGCTGAAGTTGGATACGCCCATCAGCAACAGGCTGATCAACACCGATTTCTTCATCCCCAGCTTCGAGTAGATCACGCCGCCGACGAAGATGCCGACCAGATAGGCCCAGAAGCCAACGCCAATGTCGTAGATTGCGATCTCGTCATTGCTGAAACCGAGGTCGTCGAGCAGCAACCGAAGCGTCAGATTGGCAAGCGTATCGCCGATCTTGTGGAGCAGGATGAACAGCAGGACGAGGAACGCGCCCTGGCGCTGGAAGAATTCGGTGAACGGCCGATAGACCGCGCCCAGCGCCTCGC
>JAZKHF010000269.1:0-3200 GCA_040385545.1 Pseudomonadota bacterium | reverse complement strand
ACCTGCCGGAATGGCCGGTCGCGTTCTTTGCCGCTGCTGTCATCGGCGCGATTGTCGTTCCTCTCAATGCATGGTGGACCAGCGAAGAACTGGTGTTCGGCATGGCCGATTCGGGTTCCAAAGTCTTGATCTGCGACGCCGAACGCTGGGACCGGATGGCGCCGCATCATCCCGCTATGCCCGATTTGCAGCATATATTGGTGGCGCGCGGAAATGCCGCAAACCCGGCAAAACCGCTTGAGGCCATCATCGGCAAAGTAACCGACTACCCAAGCCTGCCCGACCGCGCATTACCTGATGTGGCCATCGCACCCGATGATGCGGTGACGATCTTCTACACCAGCGGCACAACGGGCAAACCAAAGGGCGCACTCGGGTCGCATCGCAACATGCTGACGAATGCCATTTCGGCGGCCTATTCGGGCGCTGTCACCGTGCTTAGGCGCGGCGAAGCGTTGCCCGAACAATCGGTGCGCACGGCCTTGGTGGTGGTGCCGATGTTCCACGTCACCGCTTGCTCTGCGGTCATGATCCCGACAATTCAGGCGGGTCACAAGATGATCTTCATGCACAAATGGGACACGTTGCAGGCCTTCGAAATCATTCAGCGCGAAAAGGTCAATGCGACCGGCGGCGTGCCGTTTATCGCATGGCAACTGATCGAACATCCCGACCGCGAAAAATACGACCTGAGCTCGATCGACACGATCAGCTATGGCGGCGCGCCGTCGGCGCCTGAACTGGTCGCCAAAATCCACGAGCTGTTCGGTGCCTATCCGGGCAATGGCTGGGGCATGACCGAAACGATGGCGACCGTCACCGGCCATAGTGCGGAGGATTATCTCAACCGGCCCGATAGCTGCGGGCCAGCGGTCGCCGCATCCGACCTGAAAATCATGTCCGAAGACGCGACCACCGAATTGCCCATCGGCGAAGTCGGTGAATTATGGGCACGCGGTCCGCAGATCGTCAAAGGCTATTGGAACCGCCCCGACGCCACCACCGAAACCTTTGTCGACGGCTGGGTGCGCACCGGCGATCTGGCCCGGCTCGACGATGAGGGCTTCTGCTACATCGTCGACCGCGCCAAGGACATGATCATCCGCGGCGGCGAGAATATCTATTCGTCCGAGGTCGAGAATATCCTCTACGAACATCCCGCCGTCACCGACGCCGCGCTGATCGGTATCCCGCACCCAACGCTTGGCGAGGAACCCGCAGCGGTTGTGCATCTCGCCCCCGGCGAGACGGCGAGCGAAGACGAAATCAAGGCCTGGGTCGGCGCGCGTCTGGCGAAATTCAAGATTCCCGTCCGCGTCGTCTTCTGCAAAGAAACATTGCCGCGCAACGCCAACGGAAAAATCATGAAGCGCGACCTAAAGGCCCTGTTCTAAGCCGCCGCCCAGTCCTATATAATGTGCAGAGAATTTGATAAGGAATCTCCCATGACCGCAACCGATCCAGTCGTCATCCTGTCCTATGCCCGCACCCCGATGGGCGGGATGCAGGGTGTGTTCGCCGAGGTTGCCGCGACCGATCTCGGTGCAACTGCGGTCAGGGCTGCGGTCGAACGCTCGGGCGTCGACGGTGCGGACATCGAGCGCATTTATATGGGCTGCGTGCTTCCCGCTGGATTGGGGCAAGCTCCCGCGCGGCAGGCGGCGATCAAAGCGGGTCTGCCCAAATCGGTGCAAGCCACCACGGTCAACAAGGTCTGCGGCTCGGGAATGCAGACGGTTATCATGGGTGCCGAGGCACTCGCCGCCGGATCGGTCGATTATGTCATCGCTGGCGGAATGGAGAGCATGACCAACGCGCCATATCTCCTCAAAAAGCACCGTGGGGGCGCGCGTATCGGCCATGATACCGCTTACGACCATATGTTCCTGGACGGTCTTGAGGATGCCTATGAGGAAGGCCGGGCAATGGGCACCTTTGCTCAGGACACCGCGAATGAGTATCAGCTAACCCGCGAAGCGCAGGACAATTACGCCATCGAATCGCTCCGCCGTTCGCAGGCGGCCATCGCTGACGGCGCGTTCAAGGACGAGATCGTCGCCGTCACCGTCGTAACCCGCAAGGGTGAGGTCATCGTCGATACGGACGAGCAACCCGGCAAGGGGATGCCCGACAAGATCCCTGGCCTTCGCCCAGCCTTTGCCAAGGACGGCACAATTACGGCTGCGACCAGCAGCTCGATTTCCGACGGCGCTGCCGCGCTTGTCCTCACCCGCCAGTCGGTCGCCGATGCCAAGGGCCTGACACCTGTCGCCCGCATCGTTGCCCACGCAGCCCATGCACAGGAACCCTCGGCCTTCACCACCGCCCCCGTCGGCGCGATCAATAAGTGCCTCGAAAAAGCGGGCTGGAGCATCGCCGATGTCGATCTGTTCGAAGTCAATGAAGCCTTTGCCTGCGTCGCTATGTTCGCCATGCACGATCTCGGCATCCCCCATGACAAGATCAACGTCCACGGCGGCGCGACCGCTTTGGGCCATCCAATCGGCGCGTCGGGTGCTCGGATAGTTACAACGCTCATTGCGGCACTTAAAACGCACGGCAAAACCAGGGGTATCGCCAGCCTGTGCATCGGCGGCGGCGAAGCGACGGCGTTGGCAGTCGAATTAGTCTGATACAAATTGCGACACTAATGTCTTGTTTCTGAACGCCTTGTTTTCCGCCCGTTCAATGTCGGCCTCCTAAAAAGGGAACAACAGACGCAGCAATGGGTTTGTTGGTTTCATAAGGAGACAGACAATGAAGACGAAGTTTTTAATAGCCGCAGCAGCTGTCGCCGCCACCCTATCCCCAGTGGTCGCGCAAGCGCAAACACGTGAACTCGAGCGCGATCGGCGTGAAATACAGCAGGAGCGCCGCGATGTAGAGGAAGCCAGACGTTATGGCGACCGGAGCGACGTTCGTGAGGAACGCCGCGATGTCCGCGAAGCGCGTCAGGAATACCGCGAAGACTGGCAGAACTATCGTGATCGTAACCGCCAGGCGTTTCGTGGCACGCGCTTCAACGCGCCGTTCCGCTACCGCAGCTTCAATACCGGCGTGAATATCGGCGCTAACTATTACGCACCGCGTTACCGCGTAAATAACTATTCGGCTTACCGCCTGCCGCAGCCGGGCCGTTTCCAGACTTATGTGCGTCACTATAACGACGTGCTGCTGGTCAACACCCGCACCGGTCGCGT
>JAZKHF010000268.1:0-11469 GCA_040385545.1 Pseudomonadota bacterium | reverse complement strand
GCCTCCGCGACGGCTCGCGCCGCACCACCAACATCACCGAGGTGATCGGGATGGAGGGCGAGGTCATCGTCACCCAGGAATTGTTCAAGTTCGAATATCTGGACGAAACCGCCGAGGGCAAGATCATTGGCGAATATCGCTCGATGGGATTGCGCCCCTATTCGCTCGACAAGGCCAAGCAATATGGCTTCGACCAACCTTACCTAGAGGCGTGTCTGTAAGTCTTCGCCACAGGCCCAGCTTCCTTATTTCACCATTCGGTACACCAGGGTTAGCGTCACTCCTGTAGCGATTTGGCCCGGCTCGATTCCGCCACTCGCTGGCGGAGGCGGTGGCGGCGGGGGCGGTGGTGCCCCCGGTGCGCTTATCCGCGAGCCCGTGACCACGACTTCGCTGTTACGATACGACACCCCCTCCTCGACCGATAGCAATTCGACACGGGCGAAGCCCGCATTGGAGGCATATTCCATCGCCTCGGCCTGGCCCCGGACCATCGCCCGCTTGCGTGCTTCGCGACGCAGCGGAAGCGGGTCGGCGATGCCAAAATTGGGTCCGTAGATCGAATCGGCGCCGGCCGAACCGACCTGGTCGAGCAATGTGGACAGCCGGTCGATTCGCCGGGTCTTCACCTGGATCGAATTGCTCGCGACATAGCCGATCAGTCGCTGCTCACGCCGCCCTTCCACGCTGTCATAGGCATAGTCCGGATTGAGATTGACCCCCTGGGTCTGCATGTCCCTGGCCGGGATGCCCGCTGCTCGAATGGTGGCCAGCATCCGGTCATTCTTGATCTTGTTGGCGTCCAGCGCCGCCGCCGCGGTCGCGCCGCGCGATCGCGTTGTGACGGTAATCGTCGCTTCATCGGGAGGCGTGCGCAAATTCTCGCCGATTCGCACCGTCACCACGGGCGTCGAAGCCAATTCACTCAGCGACGCACCCTGCTGGGCCGCGCCGGGGGCAGCGAGCATCAGGAAAACCGCACCAAGAACAAGAAAACGCATGGCAAATCACTCCATCGAACAGGTCGGCTTGCGCATGCTAGGCTGCCCTCCGCCACCGATGCAAGGCATCGAAGCGCTTGCCTCTCCCGGCCGCGCCCGCCAGAAAGGTTTCGTCCTTTTCCACTGGAGTGACCCATGACCCGCCGCCTGTCCGCCCTGTTGCTCGCCAGCTTCACCGTCGCCGCCATCGTGCCCGCGACGGTCGCCATCGCCAAGCTTTCCGGGGCGCATCGCAGCGCTCTCGACGCCGCGGTAGCCTCGCCCGCCCGCAAGGCCGAGAATGTCACCCGCGATCGCTATCGCAACCCGGCCGCCACCCTCGCCTTCTTCGACGTCAAGCCGTCCAGCACGGTGGTGGAGATTTTCCCCGGCGGCGGCTGGTATAGCGAAATCATCGCGCCCTACGTCATCAATGGCGGCGGAACTTATTATGCTGCCGCACCCGATCGCGGGCTCAACGGTTTCCGCAAGCTCAGCGAAACCAACGCCGCGCTTTACGGTCGCGCGAAAACCGCCGCCTTCCCGGTCCGTGAAGCCGGTGAAACCGGTGTCCCCGCTGGGACTGCCGATGTCGTCGTTACCTTCCGCAACGTCCATAACTGGATGATGGGCGACAAGCCCTATGCCGACCTCGCCTTCCAGCAAATGTACGCCATGCTGAAGCCCGGCGGGGTGCTCGGCGTCGAGGAACATCGCCTTGGCGAGAATGCCGACATCAGCCTTGAAAAGAAGAGCGGCTACGTCAAGACATCGTCGGTCCGCCGCATGGCCGAAGCCGCCGGCTTCCGTTTCGTCGGATCGAGTGAGATCAACGCCAACCCGCGCGATACGAAGGATTATGAGAAGGGTGTCTGGACCCTGCCACCGACCCTTACCCTCAAAGACGTCGATCGGGCCAAATATGTCGCGATCGGGGAAAGCGACCGGATGACGCTGAAATTCGTCAAACCCAAACGCTAAGGGTCTCCTTGGGGGTGGGGATTGTCCAGTCACTGCAGGCCCACCAGGCGGATCGGGCCGCGGTGCGCATCGGGGATCTTGCCGTCGGCTATGGCCGGTTGGTGGCCGACGTTCTCGCTGCTGCGTCCTTGCTACGTGCGAGCGGGGTTGGACCACGGATCAAGGTGGGCATCCGCGCCGGACAGGTCACCAACGGCCATAGCTACGCCAATTGGGTCGCGCACCTCGCGTCGCTCCATCTTGGTGCCGCCCATGTTTCGGTGGGTGAAGCGGCAGCACTCGGTGCCGCAGTCCAGGCAGGAATGATCGATGTCGCGATCGGGTCGCGCGGGTCACTCGCCGACATTCCCCCCGCACTGCGACGGATCGAGTTCGACTGCGATCCCGCCGCGCCTCGTGCCGCGTCTGGCGACGCCCCTCCCGCAGCCGACGAGGAATCGTCGCGCATCAACCTGACCTCGGGGACGACCGGCAAACCCAAGTTCCTGATTTGGGATGCGGCAATGATTGCGGCCAGGGTGGCGCAAGTCGGTGATGGTTTGCCGCTCGGTCCAGACACGATCCTCTACCCCTTGCTCCATATCCGTACGACCGCCGGTTTCCGCTATCCGTTGGCGGTCTGGAATGCCGGTGGGTGTGTTCTGTTGCCCGCGCAGCAAGACCCTCGCTCACGCGACGAAGCAGCGCTCCAGGCATCGACGCTCATTGCCGCCTCGCCAGTCCAGCTTGGCGAGCGGCTTCGGATGCACCCGGAACAATGGGCCGATCGATCGGGCCGGACGATTGTCGTGCTTGGCGGGCGCCTTCCGGTCGCGGTTCGCGACACCGCCCGCTCGATCGCCTGCGACACGCTGTTGATCAGCTATGGTTCGACCGAAACCGGGAGTATCGCACTGGGCGATTCGGCGCTGATCGATCGGCACAGCGGGGCGGTCGGCTTCGTTCGCGACGGTGTGACGGTCGAGATCGTCGATGCGCAAAAGCGCGCCGTGGCACCCGGCGAGCCCGGGCTGGTGCGGGTGCGGACCCCGGTGATGAGCCAGGGGTATGACGGAGACGTCTCCAGCAAGCCCAGCAGCCACTTTGACGATGGTTGCTTCATCCCCGGCGATTTCGGCCGCCTGTTCGAGGACGGCCTGCTGGCGATCGAGGGCCGCGCTGGCGACACGTTCAATGTCGGCGGGTGGAAGGTCAATGCCGCCGAGCTTGAGGCAAAGCTGGCATTCCTGCCTGGAGTCGATGATCTCGTCGCCTGTGTCATGCCGCTCGCCGAGGGCGATCTGTTGACCATTGCAGTCGTCACCGCGGACAAGGTCGATCTGACCCAGGTCGCCGAGCGGATCCGGTCCAAACTCCCCAAGGGGCGAACCTTCCACCTTGTGCGCATCCGCGCCATTCCGCGCAACGCGATGGGCAAGATTCCCCGCGCGTTGATTGCGAACCGGTTGACTGAGCTTTACGGCGCGAGCCGGAAGAACCTCGCGAAGAAAAGCAATGTCTAAACCGGTGATGAACGTCCACAAATTGCCACTGACCAATGACGAGCCGCTTCGCCCGCGCCTCTCGGAAACGCTGTCTGTGCCATGCGCGGCCTTCGATCCGGCCAGGGTCCACCATGTCGGCGTGTTCCTAGGCGAAGGCGTCGGGGTCGAGGTTGTGCCGGTGGCGATGCGGATGCTCGGGTTGCTGGCACGGCATGGCAATCGCAAGTTCGAGCTTCACGAAGGCGGATTGATCGGCCTTCCCGCCAAGGCGATCCACGGCACCAGCCTGTCGACCGAAGTCACCGATTTCGCCAGCGACCTGTTCGACAAAGGCGGGACGATGTTCTGCGGCCCCGGCGGCGACCGCTTCGTCTACGAGCTTCGCCGCCAGTTCAACCTCTACTGCAAGTTCACGCCACTCGAGCCCCTGCCCGAGCTTCGCGCCGCGGGCGCGGTCCGGCCCGAGATCGCCGCCGCCACCAACATCGTCGCGGTACGCGAGAATATGGGCGGAATCTACCAGGGCAGCTGGGAGGAAAGTGGCGATCCCGGCGCGCGCGTCGCCATGCATCGCTTCGACTATCGCGAGGCCGATGTCCGCCGCATCATGGGCGTTGCTTTCGATCTTGCCGCCACTCGCCGCGGTCATGTCCACGTCGTACTCAAGCCCGGTGGGATCCCGTCCATCTCCTCATTGTGGCGTAGCATCGCCGAGGAAATGGCCCGCGATGCCGGGATCGCGCTTGGCGAGCTGGAAATCGACAATGCGGTCTATCAGATGATCGCCGATCCGGGCCAGTTCGACGTGCTCGTCTCGCCCAACATGTTCGGCGACGTGCTGGCCGATTGCGGATCATTGCTGCTCGCCTCGCGCGGCCTGTCCTATTCGGGCAATTTCAACGATTTGGGTCACGCCGTCTATCAGACCGGCCATGGCGCGGCGCGCGATATTGCAGGCAAGGATGTCGCAAACCCGATCGGTCAGATTTTCTCGCTCGGCATGATGCTGCGGGAAAGTTTTTGCTGGCCGGAAGCCGACGCCGCGCTCCGCTCGGCAGTCCGCGCGACGCTGCGCTCGGGGATTGCAACCGGCGATCTTCCAATGTCGACCCATCGTATCGTCGGCACAGCCGAATTTGGCGATGCGGTCGCGCAGAATCTGGAACAGTTACTGGTCGACCAGCCGCTGTGACCACAAGCGCCCTCCTGCTGATCGACTTGCAGGAAGACTATCTCGCCCGTCCGGGGCTGGTGCCGACGCGCGAGACTTTGATCGCCAATGTTGCCGCTGCACTGGCCGAAGCCCGCGCGGCGGCAGAACCAATCTTTCACATTCGCACCGACGGCGTCCCCATGCCGCATCGAAGCACCGCACCGGATGCTACGCCGCCGCCGGAACTGAGCGAACATCCCGGCGAACCGGTGTTCGCCAAACGGTTTTTCAGCGCCTTCGACGCGCACGGACTGGATGAAGCGCTCCATGCCGCCGGGATCACGCGACTCCGACTGACAGGACTCCACACCCACGCCTGCCTCCAGGCCACCGCGCTCGACGCTTATGCAAAGGGCTATGAAGTGGAAATCGACGAAGGCCTGATCGCCAGCGACTCGCCGGATCATGCCGCTTACGCCCTCGCGTGGATCGGACGCCGCGCCGCGCGCATCGTCAACCGCGACCCCGAAGTAGAATGGCTTCATCGCGACCCGTGCAATCAGGATCGCTGCCTCGCTGAAATAGCGGTGGCCGACGCCGACGAAGTTCGCAAAATCATCGGTCAAGTGAGCGACCTGCCGCCGCTGCAGGAGCGCCAGCAGCGCCTTCGTTGCTGGCACGACAAGCTTGCCGCTGACCGCGACCGCTGGGTGGAGATGCTGATTACCTTCATCGCCAAGCCAAGAGCCGATGCGGAAGCCGAAGTCAGCTATGGGCTTGCCCTCCTCGACCATGTCACGAGCACGCTCGAGGTCGAGCCAGCAGACAACGTCGATACCGTCGCCTATCGCCCGGTCGGCCGCGTCGGCCTGATCACGCCGTGGAACAATCCCTTTGCCATTCCGATCGGCAAGCTTGCCCCCGCGATCGCGTTCGGAAATCAGGTTCTGTGGAAGCCCGCGCTATACGGTGCGACGATCGCAACGATGCTTCGGACCTCGCTTGCGAATGTTGGCCTAGGCGATGGAGTCGCCCTGATCACGGGGGGCTCGGCCACCGGACGGGCGATGATCGATCGAGGCGACCTGGATTTACTCTCATTCACCGGCTCAGTGCCGGTAGGCCGCGCGATCATCGCCTCCGCCGGCCATCGCGTCCTACCCGTCCAGGCCGAACTGGGTGGCAGCAATGCCGCCATCGTCGACCGCAGCGCCGACCTGGGACGGGCCGCCGCCGATCTGGCGTCCGCAATGTTCAGCTTCTCCGGACAACGCTGCACCGCGATCCGCCGGGTGATCGTCATGGCCGACGTGGCCACCGCCTTCACCGATCGACTTGCGGCCGAAGTCGCTGCGCTCAAGCTTGGCGACCCCGCCGATCCCGCCACCCGCATCGGGCCGGTGATCGATCGCGCCGCCCAGAATCGCTTCCTGAAACTGTCCGGCGCATCGGCCCCCGCCGACCAGCAGCCCGAAGGATGCTGGGTCGTCCCCACCCTGCTTCACGATCTGGCGGACGATCATCCCTTGCTGGCCGATGAGGTCTTTGGTCCCCTTGCCGCGATCCAGGTCGCCCGCGACCTGAGCCATGCAATCGCGCTTCACAATGCCACCGAGTTCGGCCTCCTCGGCGCGATCCACACCGCCGATCCCGCCAGCGAAGCCCGCTTCGTGGCCGAAGCTCAAGCCGGAATGCTCAGTATCAATCGCGCGCGCCCGCCTTTCTCGGCGGCGGGGCCGTTCGTCGGATGGAAGAATTCAGGCTTCGGCCCGCCCGAGCACGGCCGCTGGAACAGTGACACCTACACTCGCCCACAGGCAATCTACCGCGTGGACTGATCATTATCGGGAGGAAAAATGGTGGGCGTGGCAAGGATTGAACTTGCGACCCCTGCGATGTCAACACAGTGCTCTACCACTGAGCTACACGCCCACACGGGAAATCCGCCGGGGTGCGGCGGGTCATCTGGAGCGGGGCTTTAATCGGGCAATCGGGACCGCGCAACCCCGATTGATCCGGCGTTACAAACGCCCGTGCTGATCCTCGGACTGGAACATCCGATCGACCTCGGCCACCAGATCCTTTAGATGGAACGGCTTGGACAGCAATTTGGCTTCCGGCGTCGTTCGACCGCTTTGCAAGGCGACCGCGGCGAAGCCGGTGATGAACATCACTTTGATACCGGCATCGAGCGCGCTCGCCTTCTGCGCCAGCTCGATGCCGTCCATCTCCGGCATCACGATGTCGGTCAGCAATAGGTCGTAACGCGACGCCTCAAGCAGCGGAACAGCTTCGGTGCCGCATCCGACTGCATCGACATCGTAGCCCACGCGGATCAGCGCGCGCTGCAGATACTCGCGCATCGACGTATCGTCTTCGGCCAGGAGAATTCGGATCATGGGGAGCATCATGCCGACAATACGCAACTTTTACCAGTCGCTCGGTCGCGACTTATGTTGCTGTCCTTTTCTGGCACGGATAGAGTCGAACGCTTGGACCATCGCCCCCTTTCCGCCCCCGATCGTGTCGCGCCTCGATCAGCGCTTCCGCTCCTGCTGTCCATCCCCCATTCCGGTCGCGCCTATCCAGCCTGGCTGGTACGCGAGTCGGCCGCAGGGGTGGCGAGCCTTGTTGCGCTTGAAGATCCGCTGATCGACCGGTTGGCCTGGCGGGCCCTCGCCACCGGAGTCGGTGCGGTGATCGCGCGCACGCCGCGCGCGGCGATCGACTGCAACCGCGCGCCCGACGAGGTCGATCCGGTGGTGGTCGTCGGGGCGCCCCAACCCACTTCTCCGCGCGCGCTGGCCGGTCTTGGCATCGTCCCCGGTCGAACGGCGCTAAGCGGCCATCTGTGGCGCCGTCCGATCGATGCCGCGGAGCTGGAGCGGCGCATTCGCATCGCCCACGCGCCGTTTCATGACGCAATCGAGCGCGGGCTCGACCGGCTGGCTATTCATCACGGGTCAGCGATCCTGCTCGATTGCCATTCGATGCCGCACCGCCACGGCCAGGCCGAACTGGTGATCGGCGACCGCCATGGCACTAGCGCCAGCCGGGAGCTCACGGATGCCGCCGCGCGCATCGCCCGCGCGACCGGCTGGACGGTGGAACTCAACACGCCCTATGCGGGTGGCCACATCGTGCAGCGCCACGGCGACCCTGCGGGAAACATCCATGCGCTCCAACTCGAAATCGATCGCGCCACCTATCTTGGCCCGGACCGCCGCACCCCCGGCCCCGGCTTCGATCGCGCCGCGCGACTGCTGGAAGCGTTGACCCTTGGCCTCGCCGACCAGATCGCAATTCCCCAACTCGCTGCGGAGTGAAAAAAAAGGCCGCCTGGCATGTCGCCAGACGGCCCGAGTTCAGGGAGGACGCACCCGAAGGCACGTGCTGATGGGCGGAAAGGGGTGGAATGCGCCCGCGTCAGCCACCCCTAGATGGGATGCCTGATCTGGCCGTCAAGACCGGCGCCCGCACTCAATCCGCGGCAACGATCATCCTGCCGCAGCTATTTCACGCTTCGGCGTCGACCTTGGCATTGCCGGGGTTATCGCTCTGGGCGACCGGCGGAAGCGGCATCGGCCCCTTGCCCTGCGAGGCCTGACGAAAGAAGACGTCGCGGATCAGTGCCAGCGACATCAGATGTGCATAGATCAGCGGCAACATGCCGCTCTGGTTCATCTTGCGCAGCTCATCGCCGCGCAGGTCGCGCAGCTTCTGTTCGTCGATCATCTTGAAGCCACGATACAGGAACGGCTGCTCGACCCCATCGGGCTGGATCGACACTTCGCCTTCCATTAGCAGCCCGCTTGCCTTCAAATCGGTCATGAACGCCTGGGTGCGGAGCCCGGCGGTCTCGAACTGCTCGCAGAATTGAAGGATGTTCCTGGTCAGCTCGCTCGGCTGGCCCTGGTCATCGAACAGCGGCTGGCCGTCGTCTTCGCTGAATGCACCCGATGTAGGATCGAAGCACAGCGACAATTCGTCGCTGGTCGGCTGCAGCTTGGCCAGAATGAATGGGAAGCGGCGCAGGTAAGCGGGCATATAAGCCAATGTCTCAATCGGCTTGTCATCGGCATCGATGAAGGTGTTGACGCCCTCATTCAGCCCCATCAGCACCAGTGGAACGGGTTCGTCGCCGTCCGAAAAGATGATCGGGAAACTGCGCTGGGCGTGCGTGAATTCCTCGACCGTGACGGGGACCGCGTGGGTCTGGCCGAGTTTGGGAACGGTGAATTGGCGCTTTAGCTTTAAAGTGCCGTGCTGGCCGGAATTGAGCGGCTGTAGGTCGTTGTACAACAAAGGCAGGCTTGCCGGGTTGGGCGCTTGGGTCGCCATGACTATCTTTCTCCGTCGAAAATTCGGCCGCAAGAAAGTGCGCGGCTATGTCTGAAAGGGGTGCCGATGGGCTCTAGAAGCGCCCCCGCGTCTGTGCAAGCCTTGCCCGCCTCCTCGATCGCCACATCGTGCGCCTTGCGAAAAAATTCATCGACGGTTCAATGCCGGCCTGCCAAGCCAGCCTCTTCCGACATGATCATTGCCCCATGACCTTCGCCGGCCTGTTCGGCTTTATCGCCATTCTGCTTGCCGCCACCGGGACCGGTGAGGCGGAGCAATCGGTGCGCCGCCCTCAAGCTTCAGCCCAGGTGCAGCCGCCGGTGCGCATGATGACCGTCCGGCAGGAGACGATCCTGCGCGTCCCTGTGCGCCCGAATCCGCGGATGCGACTGCGGTGGGAGGAGGAGAAGGGCCCCAAATGCCTGCCCGTATCAGCCATCGCCGGGGCGGTGTTGTCGAGCCCCGACAGTATCGACATACTGCTCCGCAACCGCCAGCGCATGCGCGCCAAGCTCGACAATGACTGCGACGGTCTCGATTTCTACGGCTCGCTCTATCTCCAGACCGACGACGGAAAGTTCTGCGCCAAACGCGATTCGATCCACAGTCGGATGGGGCGCACCTGCCGGATTCAGAAGTTCAGGACCTTGGTACCTAAGGTGGAACGGTAAGCTGCAGTCGACCTAAACGAGCATCCCGGTCGTGCTGACCGACTTCCGCCGCGCGCGCTTGGGCAGGAAGTCCAGGTCATTGGCCTTGGTCCGCACTGCTTCCTGCGACCGCCCGAGCGCGTCGGCGATCTGGGGAATGGTCTTGCGAGCAAAGATCAGCGCAGCCAGTTGATCGATGTCGTCCGCGTCCCACGGCTTGGTGTGATTGGCCCGGCTCCGACGCTTGAACATCATAGGTTGTTCGCTCACGCGCTCAACTGTTTGGCTAGGTGGCGTTCGGGCGTCTTGATCGGGCATCTCAATCTCCTGTTCCCGAAGATGAACCGACGCGATTATGCCGCGTTCCCCGTCTGTATGACCCCGTAACAAAGGTTAAGCAGAAACCTGCGTCGATAGCTTCGCCCATGCGGCGGGGTCTCGCGCGCGTAGATCATATAAACGCGCGAGTTCGGCGTGCCGCTCCGCGATTTCCGGCGTCTCGCTATTCGCCGCCCGTTCCCGCTCCTCATCTGCCCGTCGGCGGCAATAATCCTGGTGCGCATCATTCATCTCGATCCCCTTTCGTTCGCCTTCGCAGATCGGTCGGTGATCGCCGCTAACCTTTGTTATCCGCCGCGCAATCTTCCCGGGTACGGCCAGTTGAACCGCCCTTGACCCTGCGCCATGGTGCCGCGACATGAACCAAAGCTTTTCCGCGTCCGAACGCCAGCTGGCACTTGAGAAATATCTCCGCCGACTGGTCGTTCGCTCCGACCTTACGGCAGAGGAATGCCGCGCAATCAGCACGCTTCCGGCGGACTTCGCCGACATCGGCCCGCAGCGCGATCTGGTGACGCCGGGGGAGGAAATGCGCCATGCCTGCCTGGTCGTCGACGGGCTCGCCGCGCGGTTCGACCAGTTGGCCAATGGCCAGCGGCAGTTCACCGCGCTGCATATCCCCGGCGATATGTGCGACCTTCATTCGGTTCCGGCGCCGGTCGCCGGTTGGGGCATCCAGGCCCTGACCAGAACGCGCTATCTCAAGGTGCCGCATCATGCGCTGCGCCGTCTGATCGACGATCATCCCGCGATCGCCCTCGCCTTCTGGCGTGACACCATCGTCGATGCCTCGATCCTGTCGAAATGGATCAGCGCGCTGGGCCGGCGCTCGGCCGAGGCGCGGCTGGCCCATTTACTCTGTGAGGTCGCCATCCGGCTGGAGCAATCAGGCGAAGGCAGCCGCGCGACCTTCGGTTTGCGGGCTACCCAGATCCACCTCGCCGACTTTCTCGGGATCAGCAC
The DNA here is from genome assembly GCA_040385545.1 of Pseudomonadota bacterium. Taxonomy (GTDB): domain Bacteria; phylum Pseudomonadota; class Alphaproteobacteria; order Sphingomonadales; family Sphingomonadaceae; genus Sphingomicrobium. Next base: position 578 of record JAZKHF010000268.1, on the reverse strand, counting down.
CGTTCACGTCAGCCGCTCCCTCCAAAGCCTCCGCGCCCGCGGCCTGGTCGAGGTTCACGAATATGCCTATCGAATTCCGGACTTCCCTGCCCTTGCGCGGTTCGCCGAGTTCGATCCGACCTATTTGTTGCTGAGCGAGCCATCGGTCCACGACCTCAGTTAGATAGTAAGGTTTGGGGATTCCAGCGGGCCATTGCACGGCTTTCGCGGCCGCTTTCCTTGACTTTTCGCCCTTCAGCCCGCAAGCGCCCCTGTGGCGCTGGACGATGGTTCGATCCGGGCCCCTTTTCACACCGGATATTTCATGAGTTTTGCCGATCTCGGCCTTTCCGACCAATTGCTAAGCGCTGTCGCCGACAGTGGCTATGACACGCCGACCCCGATCCAGAAGGGTGTCATCCCGAGCGCGCTTATGGGCCGCGATTTGGTCGGCATCGCCCAGACCGGCACCGGCAAGACCGCCGGCTTCGTCTTGCCGATGATCGACATCCTCGCCGAGGGCCGCACCCGCGCCCGCATGCCACGCAGCCTGATCCTCGAGCCGACGCGCGAGCTCGCCGCGCAGGTCGCCGAGAATT
>JAZKHF010000267.1:0-3325 GCA_040385545.1 Pseudomonadota bacterium | reverse complement strand
TCACCGCTCATCCGCTGCTGGTTGGCGGAGGAGAGCAGGAAGGACAAGGGGACTTCGAACAGGTCGGCCACTTCATCTTCATGCGGCGCGAGGTCGAGATCGGGCGAAACCAGGCCGAGGATCGGGGTGACGGCGAAGCCGGTGATAGTCCGATACTCGTCCGCCGCTCCCCACAAGGAAACCGCCGTCGGGGGCAAGCCAATCTCCTCCCAAGCCTCTCGCAGGGCGGCGGCGGCGGCATCCTCGCCCGCGTCGAGCCGGCCGCCGGGGAAGGCGACCTGCCCGGCATGGAGCCGCATGTCGTCACGTCGGGTGGTCAGCAGGACGCCCGGATCGGGGCGGTCGGTGATCGCAACCAGCACCGCGGCTGCGCGATGCGGATCGGTCGATCCTTCGAGGATATCGCCGGACAGCAGGCCATTGGGCGGGGACAGCGCGAGCGAGGCGCGCAAGCGGTCGGAAATAGTCATTGAAGCGGGAAGAAAGCGCCACTGCTCCAGATGCCGGGCGGATCATGGCCCTCGGCCAGCGCGATCTCGGCCAGCTCATAATAGAGCGGGCGGGCGATCAGCGCCTCCAGCCCGTGGCGGACGGCGATGCGCGGGCTGGGGCCGTGGCCGTCATCGGTCACGCTGAGCGGATGGTCGGGGCCGAGCATGATGGCATCGCCGCTGTCGAGCTCGAATGCGATCTTGCGGTGATTGCCTTCCCCTTCGCTGGTCATGGCAATGGCGCGGAACGCGGTGACTTCGACCTCGATCGTCAGCTTCTCGACCGGGGTGACGAGGACGTGGCTGCCGTCGGGTTCGCGCCTCAGTACGGTCGAGAACAGGCGGACCATCGCCGGGCGATCGATGCGCGTGCCCATATGATACCAGCTGCCGTCGGCGGCGATGCGCATGTCGCTATTGCCGCAATGCGTGGGGTGCCACTGGTCGACCGGGGGATGGCTGCGCTCGCCGATCGCCTCGGCCAGATCGGCAAGGGTTCGGCCGGTGACGGAGATTGGCGGGCGGGTCTCGGGCATGGGCCGCTCTTGTCATTGCGCGCCAGTCGACGCAATCCGCTTGCCATGGATCATGCACCTACCAGGACGGCGATTGTGACCGGCGCCGGCAAGCGCGTCGGCCGAGCCATCGCCGAGGCGCTGTTGGCGGATGGCTGGGCGGTGGTGGCGCATGTCCATCACGATGGCGACGATGTGCCCGACGGGGCTGTCGCGGTGGCGGCCGACCTGTCCGACCGCGAGTGCGGGGCGCGGATTGTCGGCGCGGCCGACGGACTTCCGCCGCTTGCGCTGCTGGTCAACAATGCGGCGCGGTTCGCGGACGACCGGTTGGCGACATTCGATCCGGCGGCGTTCGACTCGCACATGGCGGTCAATGTGCGGGCGCCGGCGTTGCTAACCCAAGCGTTCGCGGCGGCAGTGGGCACAGAGGGCGGGCTGGTGATCAACCTGCTCGACGCCAAGCTGGCCGCGCCCAATCCGGATTTCCTGAGCTATACCTTGTCGAAGATGGCTCTGGCCGGATTGACCGAGCTGAGTGCGCGAGCGCTGGCGGAGCGGGCGATTCGCGTAAATGGCATCGCCCCGGCACTGATGTTGCTGTCGGAAGGACAGGACGAACAGAATTTCGAGGCGATGCATCGGTTCAATCCATTGGGCCGAGGCGTCGATCCGTCGGATGTGGTGGCGGCGATCCGCTATCTGATCACGGCGACCGCGGTGACCGGACAAACCATCACCATCGACGGCGGGCAGCGATTCTGGGCCCTGCCGCGCGATGTGCAATTTTTGGAGAAGAAATGACGGAACAGGTAAAGCTCGACGGAATGATCCCCCCGTCGCTGGCGGTGAAGTCGAGCAAGATCATGCTCGATTCGCTCGAAGTTCAGACCGACATCGGGTTCCATGATTTCGAGATCGGAACGCCCCAGCGATTGCTGGTGACCGTCGAAATCTGGCTTGAGCATCTTGCCGTCCCCGAAGGCGATTCGCCCGCTGCGGCCTGGGATTATGACTTTCTTCGAAACGAAGTGATCCGCCTGGCGGGCGCGCGGCGCTACAATCTGCAGGAAACCTTGGTCGACGCAATTTATCAGCGGCTGGCGGCAATGCGCGGGGTCAAGGCCCTTCGCATATCAAGTGCGAAGCCGGACATTTACGGTGACGCGCGGCGGGTTGGTGTGGAGGTCGCGTCCTTCTCTGGCTGCGCGCCATAGTTAAGATTGATTAGGCTTTGTCGCGCCGCCTACGGAACAAAAGTCGTTGCGCCGCCATTTTGCCTCAATTAAGGAAGCGCGCATCTCGCCGATGATACGTTGATACATCGGTGGTTCCAAACAGGGCGGGACGCGCGTAGAGTGTTCAGTCTAATTCGTGGTTATCGCCACGGACACAAAGGAGAGTTGCGGCTTAATGTCCTACGCCCAACGCAGAGAGATGAGTTCGAATCGCACGGTCTCGATCGTGATCGTCGCGCTCATCCACATTTTGCTCGGTTATTTCATCGTCACAGGTCTTGCGTACAACGTGGTCAAGAAGGCCGCCGAGGATCTCAAGACATTCGACGTCGAGGAGGAGCCACCGCCCCCCGAGGAGCCGCCGCCCCCGCCGCCGGAGGATAGCCTTCCGCCGCCGCCGGAGTTGAGCACTCCGCAGCCGATCGTGCGGACCATTCCGTCACCGATTCAGGCGCCGACCACGCCGTTTGTGCCTGCTCCGCCGGCGCCGACCTATGTGCCGGCACCCCCGGCACCCCCGGCACCGCCGCCGCCGCGGATCAGTCAACCGAAGAGCGCCACCGGCAATCTGCAGGGCTTGATCCGCAACGACGATTATCCGCAGGCGGCGATTGACGCCGACCAGCAGGGATCGACGACTGTGGTGCTTACCATTGGTCCGAACGGACGTGTCGCGGGATGTTCGGTCGCTGGATCGAGCGGATCGAGGGCGCTCGACACGACAACCTGTCGTGTGCTGACCAGCCGGGCGCGGTTCACGCCGGCGCAGGACAGCAGTGGCAACCCGACCACCGGTACGCATCGTCAAACGATCAAATGGGTGCTCGCAGGATAAACGACGATTTCAAAAACTTAGACAAACTGAATTTTAGAGGAACACTATCATGGCAATCATCGACATCCTGCTTGCTGCGGCGGCTGCGGCACCCGCCGCTGAAGCGGAAAATCCCTATGGTCTCCAGGCCGCGCTCCGCGAAGGCGGGGCCATCGCCATCGCGACCTTCACCATTTTGGTGATCATGTCGGTCGGCACCTTCTACATCATGTTCACCAAGTTCCTGCAGCAGCAGAAGATCATCAA
>JAZKHF010000266.1:6814-10312 GCA_040385545.1 Pseudomonadota bacterium | reverse complement strand
CCGGGTTCGACTTCATGGAAAACACGCTCTGGCCGGGTCACACGACCGGGTCGGAAGATGGGGCCTATGTCGTCAACACCTCGACCGGCATCACCTCGGGTTCGGCGACCGTTGCCGTCACCGCTGGCACCGGAACGCTGGCGCTGGGCGATGTCATCACCATCGCGGGAGTCCAGAGCGTTCACCCCGAAACCAAGGTGTCCACTGGCGTCTTGCAGCAGTTCGTCATCACGACGGCTTATGCGGGCGGCGCGGGCAACATCACGGTCTCGCCGACTCCGGTGACTTCGGGGGCGACCCAGAACGTCACCATCGTGTCGGCGGGTGCGTCGAAGGCGGTTCTGGTCGGCGGCACCGCGTCGGACGCGCTGACCACCTCGCTCCTCTACAACAAGGACGCGTTCACGTTCGTGACCGCCGACTTGATGATGCCGGGCGGGGTCGATTGGGCCAAGCGCGAGGTCATGGACGGCATCTCGATGCGGATCGTCCGCGACTACGACATCAACAACGACAACATGCCGTGCCGCATCGACGTGCTCTACGGCTACAAGACGCTCCGCCCGCAGTGGGCGTCGCGTCTGCACTGCAACTGATGAATGCGGGCCGGGGGTAATTCCTCGGCCCGTTTTTTCGTGAAAGGATCAATCCAATGGCAGTCGAATACGCAGGCACCGGCAACGATGACGGTCTTCTCATCGGGCGCAGCTCGACGGACAAGCTCGGCTTCTATGGCCTCGCCACCCCCATCGTGCGCCCATCGGTCACCTGGCCGAACACCGGCACCGCGACGACCACGCTCAACGAGACCAAGTGCAACCGCCTGATGGCGGCGCTGGTCGCGCTCAACCTGATCGTCACGACCTAAGAGGTGAGCAATCACTTCTGGGATGAAGGATCGCCAGCAGCGGGCCGCAAGGTGCTGCTGGCGATACCCTCCTACGCTTCGCCCGACACGTCGCTGACGTTCGCGCTGGCCCGCTCGCGGGAAGTGCTCCACGCGGCGGGTATCGGGTCCGCGCTGCTGATTCTCGAAGGCAACTGCCACGTTGACGATGCCCGCAACAGCATCGTGCGCGACTTCCTCGAAAGCGATTGCACCGATCTGGTGTTTCTCGATTCCGATGTGACGTGGGAGCCGAAGGGCTTGTTGGCACTGTGCGAGCGCGACGAGGATATTGTCGGGGGGGTCTATCCCTACCGGCGCGAGGGCAGCGACAACATGCCGGTGCGGCTGATGCCCGGCGGCGAGGTCCGCGACGGGCTGCGCGAGGTCGAAGGGCTTCCGACCGGGTTCATGAAGATCAGGCGGCACGTTCTCGAAAGAATGGCCGCGCTGGCTCCCAAATACATGGACAAGATTTACGAAACCGCGCTGCTGTTCGACCGGCCCAAGCCGGGTGCGGACAAGGTGCGGTGGGGCGGCGACATCGACTTCTGCAACCGCTGGCGGGCGATGGGCGGCAAGCTCTACGCGGTTGAAGACATCCGGCTCGGTCATGTTGCCAAGGTCATCGTATATGACAGCCTCGCGGGGCATCTACGGCGGCTGAACGGCGACACCTTGCGCGATCTGGCCCCCAGGTTCCGCGACGGGACCGAAACCGAGGACGATTACAACGAGGTGTTCCGCTACGGCGGCAACAACTACGCTGCGGATGCGGGGACGCTGGCGCTCGTCACCGGGATCGCCCGCAAGTGCGCCGGGCCGATCATCGAGACGGGTTCGGGCCTGTCGTCGGTGCTGATGGGGCTGGCGACCGATCAGGCGGTGTTCTCGCTGGAACACGCCGATCATTACAAGGAACAGACCTTGCGCTGGGCAGCGGAAGCCGGGGCAACCAACGTCGGGCTGTGCTGCGCCCCGCTGGTCGATCACTGGTATGATCTGGAGCCGTTCAAGGACGATCTGCCAGCCAAGTTCGCGTTCGGGTTCTGCGATGGACCCCCGCGACTTTTTGGCACGCGGATGCGGTTTTTCGAAGTCATCGCCCCCCGGTGCAGCGTCGTGCTGGTGGACGACATCAAGACGGATAACGCCTTCGCTGCGAAGGTTCACGCATGGGCCGAAGCCAACGACCGGACGGTGACGATTCTCGGGCGTTGCGCCCTGATCCAGAAGCGCGATGCCCTCGCGCTGGCCGCATAGGAGACCATCATGGACTATATCAGGCAGGAAGCCGACCGGGCGCGCGCCGCGTTGGCGGTGGCAACCGATCCGGTGGCGAAGGCGGGCCTTGAAGGCGTGATTTTCGCGCTCGACTGGGCCTATGACAACAGCCGCTATAACGCGCCCACGCCGCTGGCTGCCGCGCTGGTCGGTGAGGCGGTCGAAGAGGCCAAGCCGGTCAAGCGCAAGGCCCGCAAATGACCCTCACGACCTATGCGGGTCTTTCGACGGGTGTTTACCGGCGATTGAACCGCACGGCAGTGACGGCGGACTACAACGACGCGCTCGAACTGGTTGAGGCGGAGATCAACCGACGCTTGGCGCTGGCCCCGGTGCGCCCGATGCACACCCGCGCGACGGCTACGCTGGACGCCGAATACTACGTCGCGCCGACCGGCATTATCGACGTGGACAGCTTCGCCATCGACAATGAGCCGATCCTCGCCACGACGGCGCAGAATATCCAGGCGATGTTCGACGGCGACGACAGCGAGGGCCAGCCCCGGTTCTACGCGCAGGTTGGGGCCGATTTCCGACTCTATCCGGCCCCTGACGCGTCCTACACCGGGGCGCTGACCTATTGGTCAAAGGTTGCGGGCCTGAGCAGCGTGGCTACGACCAACTGGCTGTCGCTGGCGCATCCCGATGTCTATTTCCACGGGTTGCTGGCGCATCTGGCGCAGGAGTATTTCGACGACAAGATGGCGGAAATGCAAGCCCCGCTGTTCGACATGGCGGTGCAGAAGGTTCTCGACGCCTATCCCCGCCGCCCTGACCGCGCGCCCCGCACCGACCGCGACCTGATGTTCGGGCGGACGGGCTTTTCGATCCTCACGGGATGATGCCCAAGGGCTGGCCATCGGGGGCTTTCGGCAGGCTCACGCTTGGAGCGACGCCGGAGCCGGTTGGACAACAGGGGCAGGCCGGAATCGATGGCGCTACCGGAGCGGTTGGACCGCCCGGACCCCAAGGGCCTATCGGTCCGCAAGGCCCAGCGGGCAATGACGGCCAGTCAGGCACTCAGGGGGCCGCAGGGGCGACCGGAGCCAAGGGCGACACCGGCAACACCGGCCCGGCGGGCGCTACAGGGCCTCAGGGGGCAACTGGCGCGCAAGGGCCGACAGGCGAGACAGGGGCGACGGGGCCGCAAGGTCCAATCGGGCTGACGGGAAACACCGGGCCGCAGGGTATCCAAGGCAACCCCGGCACCGATGGGGTCCGCACCGCGACCACCGCGTTCGGTTATGCGGCGGGAGCGGGCGGGACGGTCACACAGGCGACCAACAAGTCAACGGCGGTCACGCTGAACACGCTGACCGGGCAAATCA
>JAZKHF010000266.1:0-6714 GCA_040385545.1 Pseudomonadota bacterium | reverse complement strand
CAGGCGACCAACAAGTCAACGGCGGTCACGCTGAACACGCTGACCGGGCAAATCACGCTCAATGCCGCGTCGATGGCGGCGGCGGCAATCGTCACGTTCACGCTCAATAATTCGACGCTGGTTGCGGGCGATCAACTGGTCTGCACGCACCACGCGACGGGGACATTCGGGCCTTACGGAATCGCGGCGCGGGTGACGGGCAACGGCGCGGCTTCGATCAGCGTTCGCAACAATTCCGCCGGGGCGCTGGCCGAGGCCATCGTTCTCAAGTTTAGCGTCATCCGCGCGGTCACGGCATAGGGGGCGCGATGTATTTCCAATTCGGCCCGCTCGCGCCGGACCTCAACCCCCGGCTCAACGACAGTCACCTGCGGGTCGCTGACGGGGTGCTGCCCTCGCCGGACGGTTACAAGCCGGTCGGGCAATGGGTTCAGGTGTTCTCGGCCCTTCCGGCGGCGGCAAAAGGCGCGGCGACGTTCATTTCGGCGAACGGGGAAGCGGTCATCGTCGCGGGGACCGAGACCAACCTCTATCGCGGTGCAGCGGCGGCGTTCACATCGATCGCATCGGGCTATGTCGGGTCCAGTGAGCAGCGCTGGCGGTTCGCGCAGTTCGGGACGGTGGCGGTGGCGACCAATGCCGCTGACGTGATGCAGAAGATCGACCTCTCGACCTTCGCGGTGACGGCGCTGGGCGGGTCGCCGCCCAAGTTCGAGTTTCTGGCGGTGGTCGCCAAGGGCTTTCTGGTCGGCACGGTCATGAACGGCGACGTTCTGACCCTGGCATGGTCGGCGGCGTTCAATGCCGAGCAATGGACGCCGGGAACGGGGCAATCGGACTATCAGACCTTGCCCACGGGCGGGCGCATCAACGGGATGCTGTCGGGCGAATACGGGATCATCCTGCAACGCGAGCGGCTTGTGCGGATGGACTACATCGGCGGCGGCAACGTGTTCGACTTTTCGGAGGTATCGAGCAACGTCGGCTGCGTCTCGCCCAACTCGGTCGCGCAGTGGGGCAATCTCGGGTTTTTCCTGTCCGACGAGGGCTTCATGCAGTGGGATGGCGGGCTGACCGCCATCGGGCGCGAGATCATCGATGCCGAGTTCCGCACCGCCTACAACGTCGGCGATTGGGAGAGCATGAGCACGGCCATCGACCCGGTGCGGGGCGTGGTGATGTGGTCGATGGGCGACAAGATTTATTGCTACGACTGGACGCTGCAAAAGTGGTCAACGATCACCTATGCCTCGCCGTTCATCTTCGCGGGGGTGACGACCGGCATCTCGATTGACGAGCAAGACCCCAACGTCGGCGCGCTGGACGATGATGTCGATGGGGTCGGGCTAGCCTCGTTCGACAGCGCGGCGTTCAGGGGCGGCGATCCCCGGCTCTATGTGTTCAATGCGTCCAGCGCCTTGGGGGCGTTGACCGGGACGCCGATGGCCGCGACGTTCACGATGAACGATCTGGAGCCGATGGCAGGGCATCGCATGGATATGCGGTTCGTGCGGCCTGACATCGAGGCAACGAGCGGGCTGACCCTGACGCTGGGGACGAAACAGCGGCTCGGGGATTCGCTGGTCAACACGGCCTATACCTCGCTGCGGGATAGCGGGGAGATGCCGGTGCGGACCAGCGGGCGCTACACCCGGCCAACGCTGGCGGTGGCGGCGGGATCGACCTGGACCCATGCCAAGGGGCTGGACCTGATCGGGCAGAAGGGGGCGGGGCGGTGAGCCGCTTCACCTTTATCTGCGCGCGCACGACGGCTGATTTCGTTGTGCCGCTGGTCGCGCCAAATCAGGCCGAGTTCAATCGCAAGGTGTCGCTGGCGTTCCGGGGCATGGTGGGGGGAATGTTGCGGGTCGGCGACTTGCTGGACCGCCCGGTGCAGGACGCGGTGCCGTATCATCTGCTGTGCGACGGTTCGGAGATCAGCCGCAGCCAGTTCCCCGATCTGGTCGATTTGCTGAACCCCGGCGCGGAAACGGCCAACCTGCCCGACTACACCGGGGCGGTGACGATCACGGCCCCGACAGTGACGCAGGAAGTCGATGACGGCGGCACGGTATCGACCGGCGGCACGGTGACCGACGCGGGCGATGTCGGCGGCTCCACGGGCGGCAACGTGCCATCGGGCGGGCGCGTGCGGCAGTTCCTGACCGACGAGACGGCTGATCTGCCGTGATCGCTGGCATCGCTCCGCTTTCGGACTGGCCGGAAGCGCGGGGGCTGATCGCGGAATCGGTGGATCGCGACGACGCGCTGACGCTGGGCGAGGTCGAAGAGGCTTTAGGAGCCGATCTGGCGCAGTTGTGGACGGTTCGGGACGGCGGGGTGGTGCTGGCGGCGGTGACGCAACTGCTGGCGCTCAAGGGCGGGCGACAGGCTTACGTCTGGCAGATGGGCGGGGACTTCGAACGGGGCAGCGACGCGCTGGTCCCGGCGTTTCTCGAATGGGCGGCGCGCGAAGGTTGCGTGAGCGCTGAAATGAACGGTCGCCTCGGGTGGCGCAAGAAACTGCCCGACTGGCGCATGGTGTCTGTGACGCTTCGGAAGGAGCTACGATGAAATCCAAAACCAAGACCAAGCCGACCAAATATGCCGAGCCGTATATCACGGCGGCGGGTCAGGCGCAGGGACCGGCTTTCGAGGAAGCCAGCGCGGCGGCGCGTCAGCAGCAGCCCGGCTTGCTGGCCGCGAGCCAGTTCTATCAGGACACAATCGGCGGCAAGTATCTCGGCGGCAATCCGCATATGGAAGGCGTGATCGACAGCACGAACCGCGACATCATGGACGGCGTGAACGGGCAGTTCAATTCGCGGTTCGGCTCGGGGTATCACGCGACCGCACTGGCCCGCGCTATTGCCGAGAACGAACAGCGGCTGCGGTATGGCGATTACGCGCAGGAGCGGGCCTATCAGAACGACGCGGGGGGCAATCTGGCCGGGATTGCGCAGACCGCCACCGCGCTGCCCCAGATGGCCGCTGGCAACTACGCGCAGAACATCGGCGGGCTGTTCGGGCAATACAACAAGACGACCCAGAAGCAGGCGCTCGGCCCGGCGCTGATCCAGGGCGCGGCCAATGCAGCGGGTGCCTATGCCGCCTCTGACCGCCGCCTGAAAATGGACATCGAACAGGTCGGTCGCGAGGACGACGGGTTGGGCGTCTATCAGTATCGCTACGTCACCGATCAGCCCGGCGCACCGCTGCGCACGGGCGTCATGGCCGATGAAGTAGCCGAGCTGCGCCCGTGGGCATTGGGGCCGGTGCTGAATGGCTTTTCGACTGTTTGCTACGGGGCACTGTAATGCTTCAATTCACGCAATCCCGCCCGCGCAAGGGGCTATTCGGCTCGCCCGCGATGGGCGTGATGCCTGGCGATCAACCCGGCGTGCCGACGATGGGCGACCCCGGACAGGGCTTCCCCGGCATGGAGCCGCCCGCGCAGGCCAAGCCGAAGCACAACTGGCTCGGCATCGCGGCGGACTTCCTCTCGGGCATCAATGGACAGCCGGGGCAGTATCTCGCGGGCATTCAGCAGCGGCAGAAAGCGGCGGACGAGGAAGCGCAATACCAGCGCCGCCAGCAGGACGAGCAATCGACCTGGCTCAAGCGCGAGGAATGGAAGCGGGCGAATCCCGAACCGGGTAGCGCCTACCGCACGGAAGACAACGCGGGCAACGTGTGGGAGCTTGGCCCGGACGGCCAGTTCAAGACTATCTTCACCGACCCCAACGACAAGGTGTTCATGCAGGACGGGCAGATGATTACCGTGCCCAACCGGGTGCGGACGCAGCAGCCTGCCCAAGCGGCCATGCCCACGGCGACCGACGAGGCCAGTTACAGCGCGATCCCGGCGGGCACGCAGTATCGCACCCCCGACGGCAGTATTCGCGTCAAGGGAGGGGCCGCAGCGCCAGCTTCGCGCCCTTTCGCTGACAGGGGTGGGTTCGTCCCGCCGCAACGGCTCGGAAGCGGGGCCATGACCAGCGGAAGACGCACCCCGGAGGGCAACGCGGCAGTCGGCGGGGTTGCGGGCAGCGCGCATCTGCGGGGCGAGGCTGCGGATTACGACGGCCCGGACCTGAATAAGCTGCTGGCCGAAGCGCGCCGCCTTCCCGGTGTCCGCAAGGCGTTCATTCACGACGGCCACGTTCACACCGAAGGCAATGGCTGGAGCGCGCCGTATTACGGCAAGCGCGGCACGAAGGGATTGAAACGCTGATGCCTAATCCCTGGGATAATGACCCCATCGTGCAGCCGGGCAATAACGGCCCGACCGTCACGCCGCTCCCGATGTCGCCGAAAGACCGCGCGCGCGAGGGCCGGGACATAGAAGCCGCAGACCGCGACAAGACCGTCACCGGCATCAAGGTTCGCGATGAGGGTCGGAGCATCGACAATCGCCGCTTCGATGAAGCGCAAAAGCTGCGCGAGAGTTTCGAGCAGCGCGAGCCGGTCAAGCGCTACCGCACGATCCTCAATCAGTATGCGGCAGGCATCGGCTCGGACGCGACCCCGGCGGGCGACCAGCAGCTTATCAATGCCTATGCGCAGATGCTCAACCCGACATCGACTGTGATGCTCGGCGAGTATCAGGCGACCGAGCAGATCGATCCCGTTCTCCAGCAGGTCAAGAACCGGCTGATGAAGGAGTTCGGCTGGGATGGAGCCGGGCGCATTTCGGACAGCGCGCGCAAGCAACTCCGCGACGAAATGTTCGGCCTAACCGTCAATGCCAACATGGCCTACAATCAGGACCGGGGCTATTTCGAGGGGCTTGCCACCCAATACGGCTATGAGCCGAACGAGGTGGTCGGGCCGCACATCGGCGATCCCTTCAAGCAGGACATCGAACAGCACCGCTTGGGGATGAAACAGTCCGAAGCGATGGACAGTTACACCGCTATCGGGCCGCGCGGCGAGAAGATCGTTTTCGAGGTGCCGCCCGGTTCGAGCGAGGCGGATATCCGCGAACTGGCGGTCGCTGCGGCGAAAAACCCGGCACTGCGTGGCTCAACCGTGGAAGGTCCGCCGACCGGGTATCAGGACAGCTACCTCGGGCAGGGCATGTCGGGCGTCAACGAGGGCATAGCCAGCACGCTCGGCGGGCCGGTCGATCTGTTGACGGCGGGGCTGAACCTGATTCCCGAGGGCATCAATGCGGTTGCCGGGACGGACCTGCCGACGATTCAAGACCCTTTTCTCGGCAGCGGGACGTTCCGCAGCGCCATGACCTCGCCGGGCAATGAGGCAATCTACGACCGATCCAGTGACCCCGCCAAACAGTTCACGCGCCGGGTAGGCCAATCGGTCGGCGCTGCTGCGCTTCCGGGCGCGGCGGCAGGTTCGCTCCCCCGGATGGGCGCGGCCATGCTTGGCGGGGCCGGTGGTGGCGTTGGCGCGGCAACGGCGCAGCGCGTCGCTCCGGGCAACCCGCTGGCTGAGTTCGCGGGCGAGATGATCGGCGGCGGGGTGACTGGCGCGGGACTCTTTGCCGGGGCGAAGCGCAACGCGACGCGCGAGATCGAAGCGGCTGTGCCGACCGTGCCGCAATTGAAAGACCAGGCGGGCGGGCTCTATCGGCAGGCCGAGGCTCGCGGCGTCACCGCTGGGCCGATGCAGACGCAGGAGCTTCGCGACGCTTTCGAGGCCACGCTTCGCCGCGAGGGGCAACTCGGGCCGCAGGGCAAGATTACCGACGCCGACACCAACACGACCAAGGCGTTCAATCTGGTCGATCAGTATGCCAATCAGCCAATGCGCCCGGCTGAAATGGACACCGTGCGCGGGGTCATCGCGGAAGGCCGTAAGAGCGCCGATTCGAGCGACCAGCGCCTCTCCGGCATCCTTACCGAACAATTCGACGATTGGGCGCGCCCGATGGCCCCGGAGTTCGATCAGGCGCGCGATGTATCGAGCCGGTATCTCCAAGCCGAAGATTTGGAGGAGGCGCGCGAGCTGGCGCGTGCCAGCGCCTCGCAATTCGGCAATTCCGGCTTGGAGAACGCGATCCGGACACAATACCGGGGGTTGGATCGCGGGGATATCAGGGGGCGGAATCACTTCGCGCCCGATGTCACCGAAGCGATCCAAAATGTGTCGCGCGGCACGCCGGGGTCAAACTTCGCCCGCAACCTTGGCCGCTTCGCCCCTACCGGCCCGGTTTCTTTGGCAACCAGCGTTGGTATCCCGGCGCTCGCGGGCGGGACGGTCGGCGGCGGCATCGGCGCTGCCATCGGAGGGTCGCTAGGCTTGGCCGGGGCCGGTGGGCGGGTGGCGGCAAATGCCATGACCAACCGCGCCGTCGATGTAGCGGAATTGGTCGCGCGCAACGGCGGCAGACTGCCCGAAGCTACGGTAATGACGCCGGAATTGGAGCGGGCGATTGCTTCGCTGGCTGCGGCGGAAACCGCCAAATACACCGCCCCACCGAAGAAGGAAAAGCCCCGTCGTGGTCTGTTCGGGCGCTAGCCTAGCGCGTTGATCCACAACCCCGCGACAAACACGGTCGCAATGGCGAGCCAAACCCACTCGCCGGGCGAGAACGTAAGCAGCCAGTCCTTTCGTCGCATCCCCGCAATCTAACACACCCGCCCGCCGACGCAACAGCCCCGTTTCAGGGGCCGCTCCCGCATGGAGACAGCCTTTGCCCTTCCGCGACTATAGCTCCACGCCCGCGTCAAACGCGGCGATCAACGGCAT
>JAZKHF010000265.1:0-5944 GCA_040385545.1 Pseudomonadota bacterium | reverse complement strand
AGCGGACTGTGCCATTCTGACCTGCACCTCGCACAAACCGACTTCGGCATTCCGCTGCCCGCAGTTTATGGCCACGAACTTGCTGGCGTTGTTGAGGCGATTGGCCCCGAAGTTACGGATTTCAGGATCGGCGATCACGTCGTCGCTTCGCTGATCCAGTTCTGCGGTCATTGTTTTCCGTGCCGCGATGGCCGGACCTACCAGTGTGCTCAGCCGCAGGAAACTGTCCGTGGCGCCGATGTGGCTCCGCGCCTGACCCTCGACGGCAAGCCGCTAGTCCAAGCCTTCGGCACCGGCGGGTTTGCCGAGAAAACTCTTGTCCACCAGAACCAGCTGGTCGGCGTGCCTCCGGAAATGCCGTTTCCTCAAGCCGCTCTGTTGGCCTGCGGAACGGTCACCGGGGCGGGCGCCGTATTGAACACCGCCAAGGTCCGCCCCGGCGAATCGATCGCGGTGATCGGTATCGGCGGGGTTGGGCTCAACGTCATTTCCGGCGGCGTGCTGGCGTCGGCTGGGCGGATCATCGCCATCGACCGTCAGCCCGCCAAAGAAGCGTTGGCACGCAAGTTCGGCGCTACCGACTTCATAAACCCCGAGCTTTGCGATCCCATCGGCGCGATCCAGGAACTGGTCCCGGGCGGCGTCGATCACGCCTTCGAAGTCATCGGGCTCAAGCCTACCGCAGAGATGGCCATCAAGATCCTGCGTATTGGTGGGACCGCCTACATGATCGGGGCGCACAAGCCCGGCTCGGCGATCGATCTCAATGTCCAGGACGATCTCGTCGGCCTGCAGAAGTCAGTCCGTGGAGTCTACATGGGCTCGTCGAACTTCAAGCATGACGTGCCAATGTACGCCGACCTGTACCTGCGCGGACTGCTCAATCTCGACGATCTGCTGTCACGGGAAATCGATCTTTCAGAAATTAACGAAGCCTACAAGGAACTGGAGGGGGGTGCGATCGCCCGTAGCGTGATCACGTCATTCCGCTAGAAAGTATAGGCGATCTCGCGCCATGTGGAAGCACCCACCCTATAAATTTTTTACAACAAACAGAATCTCACGCCGCTCGGGCAATCATGTCGAAGGACGATAAAATGGCCATCAACGTCGGAATGTTTGCGATGCCAGTCCACGCGCCGGGTAAAGATTATCAGCAATCGCTGCGTGAAGATCAAGAATGCGTGATATTGGCTGACAAGCTCGGATTCACCGAATTCTACATGGGTGAACACCATACTTCCGGCATCGAAACTGTCACGAACCCGCTCATATTTCTGGCTACCGTGGCGAGAGAGACAAAAAACATCCGTCTGGGCAGTGGAGTCCTCAACCTTCCCCAGATGCATCCGCTCTCGGTGGCCTCCAACGTCGCGATGTTCGATCAGTTGACCGACGGGCGGTTCATTTTCGGCGGCGGGCCTGGAACGCTGGTAACCGATGTCGAGGCGCTGGGCTCAGTGCCGATGGATGTCCGTGGACGGATGGTCAAGGAATCGATGGCGTTCGTGAAACAACTTTGGACGTCGGAGCCTCCGATCGAGCTCAAGGGTGAATTTTGGAACATCACGATTCGCGACAAGCTCATCCCCGAATTCCGCGTCGGCTGGATGCCCAAGCCCAAGCAGCAGCCACACCCCCCATTCGCATTGACGATGGTATCTCCAAATTCCAGCACTGCGAAGTCCGCGGGGGCCGAAGGGTGGATCCCGATTTCGGCTAATTTCGTCAACAAGCGCTATCTGCGCGGTCATTGGGATTCCTATGCCGAGGGTTGCGAATCCGCTGGCCGAACTCCGGACCGCAATGACTGGCGGGTCGCGCGGTGCTGCTTGGTAACCGAAAGCGACAGCGAGGCCGAGGACTACATCGCCGATCCTGACAGTGGACTCAGCTTCTACTATGCGTTCATGCGCCACATCGCAGAAGCGGGACGCGGCGCCATGTTCATGCTTAAACCCGATCTCGAAATGCCCGACGAGGAAGCCACCGTGGCCAAGATCGTACCTTCGCAGGTGATCTATGGCAGCCGCAAGACCGTGCTGGAAAAGCTGGTCGCGCTGCGTGACGAGATAGGCCATTTCGGCACCCTGATCATGACCGCGCATGATTGGGACCGGCCCACCATGTGGCAGTCTTCGATGCGTATGATGGCGCAGGACGTCATTCCAAAACTGTCGATCCATGCAGAAGCGAAAGCCGCCGCCTGAATCGTATTCGAACGGGACCGACAAGATTTCTACATTAGAGGATGTGTTCGTGACCGATCTTCAATACACAAGGCCACAGATCGCCTTGGCCCATCCCGATCGCTTCTACATTGGTGGCGAGTGGGTTGCACCGGCGACTCGATCGACGATCGAGGTGATCAGCTCGTCCACCGAAGAACCCCTCTACCGGGTGGCCGAAGCGCAGCAGCAAGATATCGAACGCGCGGTGATCGCAGCGCGCGGGGCCTTCGACGATAGCCCGTGGGCAGCGCTGCCCCATTCCGAACGTGGGGCCTATCTCCGCGCGATCGGACGAGAAGTGCGCCGCCGCTCTCCTGAACTGGCTGCGGTTTGGGCTGCAGAAACCGGCGTTACGCTGGGTGCAGCCGAGTTTATGAGCCACGATATAGGCAACGTTTTCGATTATTATGCCGGGCTCGGCGACAGCTTTCCTTTCATCGAGCAGCACACTCCGAGCGGCGGGGCCGTCGGCTATCTGGTGCGCGAGCCGGTTGGTGTGGTCGGAGCGATTATCCCATGGAACGCGCCACTGTCATTGCTGACGTACAAAGTTGCGCCGGCGCTGATTGCCGGCTGCACGATCATCATCAAAGCCTCGCCCGAGGCACCCGGCGCGGCCCTGATTTTTGCCGAGATTTGCCACGCAGTCGATCTGCCGGCAGGCGTCGTCAATGTTGTCACCGCCGATCGCGAAGTTTCCGAACTGCTCGTCCGCCATCCGGGGATAGACAAGATCGCATTCACCGGATCGACGGGGGCCGGACGCCGCATTGCGTCGATCTGCGGTGATCGTATCGCGCGGTACACCTTGGAACTTGGCGGCAAGTCCGCAGCCGTAGTTCTTGATGATTACGACGTGGCGACTGCAGCCGAGGCCATTTCCGGGATGGCGTCGCTGATGACGGGTCAGGTATGCTCTTCGCTGACCCGCATCATCGTCTCCGAAAGCCGCCATGACGCAATGGTCGAGGCGCTTGCCGCCTCGTTTGCACGCACCCGCATGGGTGACCCGTTCGATCCCGAAGTGCAAATGGGCCCGTTGGCCATGGGGCGCCAGCGCGACAGAGTGGAGCAGTTGATCGCGCAGGGACGCGCCGACGGTGCAACGTTGGCGACAGGAGGTGGCCGTCCGGCGCATCTCAATCGGGGATATTTTATCGAACCCACCGTTTTCGGTAACGTCCGCAACGACATGGCCATCGCGCGCGAAGAGATATTCGGCCCAGTGCTCAGCGTCATTCCGGTCGCGCATGAAGCCGACGCTATCAAGATCGCCAACGATACGATCTACGGGCTCAATGCCTCGGTTTTCACCGAGGATGTCGATCGTGCTTATGCCGTAGCGCGCCAACTGCGTTCTGGCACAGTAGGACATAATATCTTTCGTACCGACTTTACCATCGCGTTCGGCGGTTTCAAGCAATCGGGCGTCGGGCGCGAGGGCGGAGTCGAGGGGCTTAAGGCCTATCTCGAAAGCAAGACTGTCATCCTCGACGCAGTGCCCGCGGCCCTCGCCGGGCTCGCCTGAAATCTCAGGCGTCACGATAGAACGCTTGGGCGGCATATCGATTTAACGTCGCTTAATGGAGTTTGTTATGACCCAAACCGCAGAATTGGTCGACATCCCAAAGGTTCCGGAAAACATTATTGGGGTCGTCCTCAACCCCGAATGCTATGCAGATGACCGCATTTACGAAGCCTATGCCTGGCTCCGTCAGAACAGTCCGGTAGCGTTGGTCGAGCATCCGGATTTTCATCCTTTCTGGATGGTTACCAAGTACGAGGATGTGAAAGCCGTTGGCCTCAACAGCGCGGTGTTTCGCAGCGGCGTCAGGGCTTACAACCTGTGCGACCGCAAAAGCATCGAACACGTTCTCAACATCAACGAAGGCAGTCCCAATCTGATTGCATCGCTCGTGGCGATGGACGCCCCCCAGCACTCGACATATCGCCGCCTAACCCAAAAATGGTTCCAGGGATCCAACCTCAGAAAGCGTGAAGACGAGATCCGGCAGATCGCGAAGCAGGCCGTTGATGACATGATCGTCAAGGGCCCGAGCGTTGACTTCGTAGCCGATTGCTCGACCGACTATCCTCTGCGAGTGATTATGAATATCCTCGGTGTCTCCGAGGCAGACTGGCCGTTGATGCTGCGTCTTACCCAGCAGAACTTCGGCACCAAGGATCCCGAGCTCAGCGGCGAGGCAGAGCCATTGAAGGAAGAGCAATACGCCAACTTCATGCACGCCATGGTCCAGGCCTTCACCAAGTTCTTCATGGAAGTCAGCGAAGATCGGCGGCGTTCACCGCGCGAAGACCTGAGTTCGATCATCGCCAATGCGACGGTCGATGGTGCCGCGATCCCGGTCGATATCGAAATGGGGTACTACATAACCATCGTGACCGGAGGGCATGACACGACCTCGTCTTCCACCGCGACCGCGATGTGGCAGCTGGCCCAGAGGCCCGAACTGTTCGCGCAGGTAAAGGCGGACCATTCGCTCATCCCAAATCTCGTCGAGGAAGCCGTGCGCTGGACCACTCCGGTCAAGCATTTCATGCGCACTGCGTCCGAAGATACGACGATCGGAACGCAGCAAATCCGTAAAGATGACTGGGTCATGCTTTGCTACGGTTCGGCCAACCGCGATGAAGACGCTTTCCCCCAGGAGTTCACCGTCGATCGGTCGCCCAACCGGCACGTTGCATTCGGCTATGGACCACATCTATGCCTCGGGCAGCACCTCGCCAAAATGGAAATGGCTATCCTGTTCGAGGAGCTGCTGCCGCGCATCAAATCGGTAAAGCTTAACGGCACGCCGCGCCAGAGCATCGATTGGTTCGTCAACGGGCCAAAGTCTGTCCCTGTCACTTTCGAGTACGAGTAGGCCCGCGGCATGACCGGGGGACGGCGCTTCGAAGGCGCGGTGGCACTGGTCACCGGTGGAGCGTCGGGGATTGGAGAGGCGCTAGTCAGGCTACTTGTAGCCGAGGGTGCCGCAGTCGCCATAGCAGACTACGACGCTGACAGAGGCACCGCCCTGGTGGCATCGCTCGGCGGCGACCGGCTGATGTTCGCACAGTGCGACGTGACTGACGAAACCGCGATCGAAAACGTGCTGGCCGCGATACGCGAACGATGGGGCGGGCTCGATTATCTGGTCAACAATGTCGGCGCGGTCAGCATGGGATCAACCACCGACATCAGCTCCGCCGACTGGCACAACATCATTGCAGTCGATCTGACATCTGCTTTCCTGGTCAGTCGCGCGGCGATTCCGATGATGCTCGGTCGCCCCGGCGCAGCGATAGTCAATACCGCTTCGATTTCCGGATCGTTCGCCGACTACGGCATGGCTGCTTACAATGCCGCCAAGGGCGGGCTCATCAACTACAGCCGCAACCTGGCGCTCGACCTTGCCCGACATTCGATACGGGTTAACGTGGTCTGCCCCGGTGCGATCGACACCCCGATGTTCGACGGGGTGCGGGCGCTCTCGTCGTTGCACGAAGCCTATCTTGCGGCAATTCCGATGCGCCGCCTAGGACAGCCTGACGAAGTGGCTAAGGCGATTGCCTTTCTCCTGTCGGATGATGCTTCCTACATAACTGGCGCGGTGCTGACGATCGACGGTGGAACCACCTGCGGAACGTCGTTTCCCGATCTCAACAACCATATGGCCAAACTTCAGGAGGCCTACTGATGAAAGATA
>JAZKHF010000264.1:0-2077 GCA_040385545.1 Pseudomonadota bacterium | reverse complement strand
AGTCCTACCGCTGCGAGCGTTCCAATCGCCATCGTTACAAATCCTTGATGAAAGTGCGCTCAGCGGGCCGATAGCCGCGCCGTTCGTAAATCCGCTCGGCACCGGGCATCGTCGCCACCGCAAGCATAAGCGCCCGCTCGCAGCCGCGTTCGCGCGCAATCCGCTCTGCCATGTCGAGCAACCGAACCCCCTGCGTCGCGGGGCCTTCATTGCGCCAGAACAGTTCCTGGAAGATCAGCCGCCCCGAGAAGGGATGCCCGAACACCAGCGCCCCGAAGATTGCCCGGTCGCCGACAAGGAGAATGTGGTTCGCCACCATCGCCTCAAGCAGCGCGGACACGCTTTCGTCTTCCCAACCGACCTGTTCCGTTACCCCCGCTTCGTCCGCGAACCGCCTGCCCAGCTCCATAATCATGGGGATGTCGGCGAGCGTCGCGGGGCGGATCATCAGATGCTACTCAACCCCGGCGGGCGGACTTCATCGCCCGTGTTCGGCGGCGCGGCTGCGGCCGGGGTGGTTATCGAACCCACCAGGTGCCGGTCTCCGGTTTGCGCTGCCGTGGCTTCGCTCGTGGTCGAGGCGTAAGCCGGGGTGGTATCGGCCCGCGTCGCGT
This sequence comes from Pseudomonadota bacterium, assembly GCA_040385545.1. Classification (GTDB taxonomy): domain Bacteria; phylum Pseudomonadota; class Alphaproteobacteria; order Sphingomonadales; family Sphingomonadaceae; genus Sphingomicrobium. The sequence goes on along the minus strand of JAZKHF010000264.1, from coordinate 1,463 downwards.
CATCGTAATACACGTAGTAGAACGTCGAATAGGCCAGCCCGGTCAGACTTGAAGGCCCGGCAATCGCCAGCGTCGCGCCGTCGCCATAAATCCGCATGTGTGCCGCCACGGTGATCGTCGCATTTGCACCCGCGTCGGTTGCCGAAAGCGGGTTGGGTGTGACACCGCTGTTTGTAAGCGAGGCCACCGAATTTGCGCCATCCGCCGCGCCTTGGGCGGTGGCCGCAGCAGCCGTTGCCGTCGCTGCCGCCGCGTTCGCCGAATCTGCCGCAGCCTGTGCCGCCGCGATCAGCGCCACGGTGTCGATCAGCGAATTGAGCGCCGTTTCGATCTGCTCGACAACCGACTGCCACCACTTTTGAAAAGCGACAACGGGGATGCCAATGCGATCAACGATGGCGACCGCGCGAGGAAGGCGGGGAAGCCGGAAAGCCATCTATCGCCCCCCGGCGAACGGTTCGTTGACCAGCACCTGCGAAACCCGCCACGATACCGGATCGGTCACGCGAAACTCGCCCATCCAACCCGGACGCGAGGCCATGCCGCACGAGCGCCACTGCACCAGCTTGCGATAGTTGCCCTGTGCGCCCAGCGACTTGGGCCGGGCCGAACCAAACGTTTTACCCACGTCGCGGCTTTGGCGGAACTCCACCACCGGCTCGACATAATCACCCGTCAGGAACGGCGTCTGCCCAACCTCGCACCGAAGCCCGACGTTGTTGACCTGGACCCCGCCCGAATTGAGCGGGAAACCAGCGCGGAAGCGCCTTTCCAGAACGCCGCCGAAGTCGCTGAAACCGTCGCCCCATTCCGCCGTCCGGCCATCCACCGCCGAACCGAACACACCCCCGGCCTCGCATTGCGGTATCCAATTGGCTTGCCCGTAGCTGGCGAACTCCGACCACTTACCGTTCCGGTTGCCGAACACATAGGTCTGCGTATCGAGCCGCAGCGCCAGAAATTCCTGCCCGTCGATCAGGAACGTAAACAGGCGGCATTCTGTGCTGGCCGCGATCTTTTCGTTCAAGCCCTGATTGCTGATCGGCGCGGGCTGCTGGCCGTTGGCATAGACCACGTTGTCATTGCCGACCCATGCGAACGAGTAGTTGAACACCGCCGCGCAACCCGTCGCCCGGATGCCCTTTTCGAACACCCGGCCTTCAAGGGGCTGGAACGGCAAGTCGGGGTCCGACGTGTTGGGCCAGAACTCCACCGTCTCGGCGCCGAACAGCACCGCCATGTCATCAATGAACAGGCCGTCCAGCAAGCGATCGGGTGAGCTCTCCGCCGTGGCGAACTCGAGCCCCTCGAAATCGCCTTCCAGCGAGTCAGTGAAATAAAACCGACCGGTCTCGCCTGCGATGGCGAGAAACCGCGACGCGCCGTTGAACACCTTGATGACCGGCTTATCGTCGGGGAACGCTACCGCCGCCAGCGTCGAACCATCGTAAAACTGTGCCTGC
>JAZKHF010000263.1:0-4052 GCA_040385545.1 Pseudomonadota bacterium | reverse complement strand
GCCAAGGAGCGCCAGCGCCAGTTCCAGAAACTCGAAAAGCGGCTCGGCATTGAATAACGGCGACTGGATGGGGCAGGCCATCGCGCTGGGCGAGGCTGCCCGCGGATCGACCGCGCCCAATCCCAACGTCGGCTGCGTCATCGTCAAGGACGGCAATATCGTCGGTCGCGGCGCAACCCAGCCGGGCGGTAGACCTCATGCCGAGGCCGTCGGGCTGGCGGAAGCGGGGCAGGCAGCTCAGGGCGCCACGCTTTTCACCAGCCTCGAACCCTGCGCCCACGCCAGCGAGCGCGGCCAGACCTGTGCAAGCCTGATCGCCGATGCCGGAATCGCCCGCGTTGTCATCGCGCTCGAAGACCCCGATCCGCGGACGAGGGGGCAAGGAGCGGCAATGCTCCGCGATGCCGGGATCGATGTCAGTACAGGCGAAGGTTCGGATCTGGCTCGTCAGTCCATGGCCGGCTATCTCACCCGCCTTGCGCTCGGTCGCCCGCGCATCACGCTCAAGCTGGCACTCAGCATTGATGGCAAGATCGCGCTTCCGTCGGGCGAATCGAAGTGGATCACTGGGGAGGATGCCCGCGCCCATGTTCACCTCGAGCGCGCCCACAGCGACATGATCCTGGTCGGGCGCGGTACCTATCTCGCCGATCGACCGGGGCTCGACGTCCGCCTGCCGGGCCTCGAAGAACGCAGCCCGCGTCGCGCGATCCTGACCCGGGGCGAAGCGGTCGATGGCTGGGAAACCCTGCAATCTCCGCAGGATGTGTTCCGACTTCATGACGTCAACGACCTTCTGGTCGAAGGCGGATCGGGTGCCGCGACCGCCTTCCTGACCGCCGATCTGGTCGACCGCATCCTGATTTATCGCGCCCCGATCCTGGTCGGAGAGGGCAAGAATAGCGTCGGCTATATCGGGCTCGATGCGATCGCCGATGCCCACGGCCGATGGGTGCCGAGCGACGGTAGGCATCTCGGGGTCGACCGGCTCGAAGTTTACGAGCGGGTGCGGTCCTTCGATACGCCGCCAAGTGCGGCTACTCAGGATGAGAGGGTCAGGGGCGCTTCCCAACCCCGCTCATCCTGAGTAGCGACTGAGCGAGCGAAGCGAGCCGAAGGCGCGTATCGAAGGAAGGACGCCCATGTTCACCGGAATCATCACCGACATCGGCACCGTCCGCTCCGTCGAGCAGCGCGGCGACCTCAGACTGACCATCGCCACCGCCTACGACCCCGCCACCATCGATCTCGGAGCTTCCATTGCCTGCTCGGGCGTGTGCCTGACGGTGGTGGACAAGGGATCCGACTGGTTCGCGGTCGATGTCAGCCATGAAAGTGTTTCGCGCACCGCCGCCGACCATTGGACAGTGGGCGCGCGGATCAACCTCGAACGTGCGCTCCGCATGGGCGACGAACTCGGTGGGCATCTCGTCACCGGCCATGTTGATGGCATCGCCAGCGTCACCGAAACCGTTCCCGACGGCGCATCGACCCGAATCGCGTTCCAGGTACTACGCGATCTTGGCCGCTTCATCGCGCCCAAGGGCTCGATCACGCTCGATGGCGTCTCGCTGACCGTCAACGAGGTGACCGACGACGGCGACACGACGTGCTTCAGCATCAACCTCATTCCACACAGTGCCGAGCACACCACATTGGGATCGCTGGCGGTCGGGAACGCGATCAATGTCGAGATTGACGTCCTCGCCCGCTACCTGAAACGTCTGGAGGATAGCCGCGCCTCAGTATAAAATGTGATACCGGCCCTTTAAACATCACATCGCGATGTGATATTGGGTGGCATGTCCTCCGATCTAATGGAACGGCTCAACGCCGTCATCGCCACCGGCGAAATCAGCCGCGCCGGGCTCGCCCGCGCCGCGGGACTCCACCCTAACAGCCTGCGCAAACTGGGTGCTTCCGACTGGAACCCGACCGCTGACACGCTCGGCAAACTCGAGAAATTGCTGCTCGCGGGCAATGTCGAGGTGATGGTCGGGCCCGAAGCGATCATCAACGAGGCGCGCAACGGCCGGATGTTCATCCTGGTTGACGATGACGACCGCGAAAATGAGGGCGATCTCGTCATTCCCGCGCAGATGGCGACGCCCGACGCGATCAATTTCATGGCGCGTCATGGTCGCGGGCTGATCTGCCTTGCGCTGACCAAGGATCGCATCGACCAGCTTGGCCTCGCTCCGATGAGCAAGGTCAACGGTACGCCGATGGAAACCGCCTTCACCGTCTCGATCGAGGCGCGCGAAGGCGTTACCACCGGAATCTCCGCCGCCGACCGCGCCCGCACCGTCGCGGTGGCGATAGACGCCAACAATGGCCCCGATGCTTTGGTTTCGCCGGGCCACGTCTTCCCGCTCGTAGCGCGCCCCGGTGGCGTTCTGGTCCGCGCCGGCCATACCGAGGCCGCGGTCGACGTATCGCGACTCGCCGGACTCAATCCGTCGGGCGTGATCTGCGAGATCATGGGCGACGATGGCACCATGGCGCGGCTCGACCAATTGATCGATTTCGCCCGCATCCACGGGATGAAGATCGGCACCATCCGCGATCTCATCGCCTATCGATTGCGCCGCGATCACATGGTCGTGCGGGTCGCGGAATCCGCTTTCACCAGCGCCTCGGGGGCGAATTGGACCGCACAGGTGTTCCGCGATTCGGCGAGTGGCGACGAGGAATTGGCCCTCGTCCACGGCTCCATCCGCCCGGATGTGCCGACCATGGTCCGGATGCATTCGATCGACCTGTTCGCGGATTTGTTGGGTGAGCGCGGTAAGCGTGGTGGTCTGCTGGAGGGTTCGATGGCGATGATCGAGAGCGAGGGAGCGGGCGTGATCGTCGCGCTCCACGCCGCTGCGCCGGGGTCACTGTCCCGTGCAACCGACCTGCGTTCGGGCAAACCGCCCAAGGCCGGGCCGGAACTTCGCGGTTATGGCGTCGGCGCGCAGATCCTCGCCGCGCTCGGGGTCCATGATATGATCCTGCTCACCAACACCCGCCATGCCCCGGTCGGTTTGAGTGCCTATGGCCTTGCGATCGTCGAGGAACGTCCCATCCCAACGGAAGCAAACTGAGCATGGCCAAAGTCCTGATCGCCGAAGCGCGCTTCTATGCGCATCTCAATGACCTGCTCCTCACCGGCGCCCGCGCCGCGATCGAGGCAGCGGGTCACGCCCACGAGACCATCACTGTACCCGGCGCGCTTGAACTTCCCGGCGCATTGTCGCTGGCGGCGGAAAGCGGCCGCTATGACGCCTTCGTCGCGCTCGGTGTCGTGATTCGCGGCGAAACCTTTCATTTCGAAATCGTCGCCGGCGAAAGCGCCCGCGGACTGATGGCACTGACGATGGACGGGATCGCCGTCGGCAATGGCATCCTCACGGTCGAAAACGAAGCCCAGGCCCTCGTCCGCGCCGACCCTGCGCAAGCCGACAAGGGCGGCGATGCGGCAAAGGCGGCGCTGGCGTTGCTGGAGTTGAAGTCGCGGTTCAGCTGAGCGCCAGCCACACCTCGTTGCGGCGCAGCGGTCCGGGGATCATCGGCGAATTGTAGAATGCATATTCAGGCTCGCCGCCGGCCTTCTCGCCGTTGCGCGCCAGCCAGCCGCGCAGGCGATCCTCCTGTTCTGCCAGCATCTTGTCGTCGGCCCGGCCGGGAAAACTGACCACCGCAACGCGGCGCGGGGCAAGGTCGACCAGCTCGATCGCGTCCGGTGCCTCAGGCAGATTCTCGCTGGTCCGCCCCGCCGGCATCACGAACCGCGTCCGCCACGCGCCTTCCAGTTCGTCGTCGAACAACGGCGGATCGCTCGCCATCGGGTCACCCGAATCCTGGGTCACCGGCACCGTCATCGCGATTTTCTCACCATCGCGCGATTTGGCGAAGATGTAATCGGCAATGACATTGAAGCCGTCGCTAAGCGCCTGCTTGCGCGCCCCTTGCACGACGGTCTCGGCGACCGTCATCGCGCCATAGTCGCGGATCTGGAAGTCGCCGTCGGTCTTCAGCGCACGGAAGTCGGGCTCCTCGGTCTGCTT
>JAZKHF010000262.1:0-4892 GCA_040385545.1 Pseudomonadota bacterium | reverse complement strand
CTGCCAATCCTTGAGGAAAGCGGCGATGCCGTTGTCGGTGAGCGGGTGCTTGAACATTTGCCAGATGACTGACGGCGGCGCGGTCATGACGTCGGCGCCGATCTTGGCGGCGTCGTGGACGTGGATCGGGTTGCGCACCGACGCAACGAGGATTTCGGTGCGGAAATCATAATTGTCGTAGATCAGGCGGATGTCGGCGATCAGCTCCATGCCGGGATAGCCGACGTCGTCGTGGCGCCCGACGAATGGCGAAATGAAGCTGGCGCCCGCCTTGGCCGCGAGCAGCGCCTGGTTGGCCGAGAAGCACAGCGTCACGTTGACCATCGTCCCGTCGTCGGACAGCGCCTTGCAGGTCTTCAGGCCATCGGGCGTCAGCGGCACCTTGATGGTGACATTGTCGGCGATCTTTCGCAGCACTTCGGCCTCGCGCATCATTCCGGCATGGTCGAGCGCGACGACTTCGGCCGAGATCGGGCCGGGGCAGATGCCCGAAATTTCGCGCACCACCTCGATGAAGTCGCGCCCCGACTTGTGGATCAGCGAGGGATTGGTGGTCACCCCGTCGAGCAATCCGCTGTCGGCGAGCGCACGAATGTCGGCGATATCGGCAGAGTCGGCGAAGAATTTCATGGATGGGTCCCTACGGCTTGCGGCTGATTTGCCCGGCGATAGCGACTGGGCCCATGAAGGTCACCCGATTCGAAGGCGAAACCGTGATGAGCGAACATATAAAGATCGAACGGCGCGGTGCCGTCCTGTCGCTGACCCTTGCCCGGCCCGAAAGGCGCAACGCGATCACAGTCGCGATGTATGCCGCGCTGGCCGACGCGATCGAAGCGGCCGCAAGCAACTCCGACATCCGTCTGATCACGCTCGAAGGCGAGGGAGTAGACTTCACCGGCGGTAACGACCTTGCCGATTTCCTTAAGGAAATGCCGGCGCCGGGGAGCGATGCCGACATCCCCGTCTGGCGCCTGCTGCGGGCACTCGCCGCCAATGAGAAACCGTTGATCGCCGCGGTGCACGGCAATGCCGTTGGCATCGGCACGACGCTGCTATTCCATTGCGACCTGGTCGTCGCCGAACAGGGCAGCCGCTTCGTGATGCCTTTTGTCGACCTCGGCCTGGTGCCCGAGGCGGCCAGTTCGCTGATCATGCCGCGCCTGTCGGGCCGCCGCGCCGCCGCACGCCACATCCTGCTCGGCGAGCCGTTCGGGGCCGAGGAAGCACTGGCGATGGGGATCGCGAGTCATGTCGTGGCGAAGGGCGAGGGCCATGTCGCGCTCGCCCGGATCGTGGCGGCGCTCCTGGCCAAGCCCGCCGAAGCCTCGCGCCTGACCCAAGCCCTATTGCGCCGCGCGGATCGCGCCGAGATGATCGAGCGGATGACGCTGGAGAATAGCCATTTCGCCGAACGGCTGACATCGGACGAGGTACGCGACGCGATCACGGCCTTTTTCGCCGCGCGCGCAAAGCCTCATTCGGGTGGCAGGGCGTTGGCGACGTAGACCAGCTTTTCGCGATTCAGCGAAATTTCCGGACCGTTGAAGAACAGGAAATTGGGCGTCATCCTGAACGATACGCTCAACAGCGTGCAATCGGTGCATGTGGCCGGATCAGGCGTGGTTACGCTCGGAGTCGAAAATTCGCCGATCCCGGTGCCGAAGACCTTGGAATTGATCCTCGCAACGATCTGGTCGTTGTCGGGCCGAGGGAAGATCGTCGCAAAGCGTGCGCCTTCGCCCAGCGCATGCTGCATTCCGGCGCTCGCATGGAAGGCGATGCCGACCTGGAAAATACCCCAGATCATCAGGATGAGAATCGGCACAATCAAAGCAAATTCGACCGCCGCGGCGCCCGTTTGATTGCGACGGAGCGTGCGAAGCATGTTCATTGCACCCGAATCCCTGCTCTGCCCCGGAGTGTGTAGGTTCCGTCGGCGTTGGCGCCAGCGAAGCGCGCACTGAACATCGGTGTATAGGCCTTGGTGATCTCGACTGTGAGATAGCGCGCGTAGGACTGGCCGGCCGTGCAATTGGTTTCGAAATCGGACTTCCGGGCACCGTTGCATTCCAGCCAATAATCCACGACCACCGCGCTCGGGTTAACACCGGCAGCCGCGGCGCCTTCCACCTTGAGGGTGTCATAGAGGGTGGTCGACTTGGTGCCCTGCATCGCTTTCTCGATCGACCGCTGTGCGGCCTGTTCCAGATGCAATTTAGCGGCGAAGCCGAGACTCATGTCGACCATGCCGATCAGCAGGCCGGCGAGAATTGGCAAAGCCAGCGCCATTTCGATGGCCGACGTGCCGCGTTCATCGCGAGCCAGAAGGGGTAGCGGGCCCATCAGCCGACCAGCCGCACGTGACGGCCAAGGATGCTGCCGTCGCCATAACCAGCGAGGCAGCTATTCTCGATGCCGCCATTGCCCGAGAAGGACACGTTGCGCGCGACGAACTGGCCGCAAGTCAGGTTCAGTTTAGCGGTGCCGTTAAGATCAAGTTGCTGGCTCGGGAAATAAAATGCCCCGGCGAGGGTCGATGTTGCGCTACCGTTAATCTTGTTGACCTCGTTCGTGCCCGAAAGCGCCCGGCGGTCCTGGTAGAATAAAAGTCCCTTGTACGGGCCGGTCGTGGGCGCCGACATATTCAATTGCGGGCCGCCGGTCATCGTCACGCTGCCGATCGAATTCGGATTGGTGGCCGCGGTGCGACTGGTGAGGACAATCGTGCAGCCGGTGCAGCGGACGTTGGCCGTCGACCCGACCGAAAGGTCCCCGGCGTCGATCACGTAAGTCGCACTTCCGAGCTGGACGTCGCCATTGAGCGTCATGCTGCTGAAGCAAACCGTTCCCGTATCGGACAAGCGGTTCGCCGACTCATTCGCATTGACGCGAAAATTGGTCCCGGGACAGTTCGTCGTTTCCGGATAAACGTCGGCGAATGGATCTGCTTGGGCAATGGTGAACGGGAGCAGTTGCGCCGAGCCCCAATTGTCGCTCGCCTCGACCCCGCCGACGGCGGCGATCGGTGTTGCCGTGACCGACGACGAGCCGGTGGCAATCGCCGCGTCGAGCGACAGCGAGTTGGTGATCATGCCGCAGCCGAGATTGACACTTCCATTGCCGCTCAGATTGATTCCGGTGGCGTTGGTGCTCTCGAGGCTGACGACACAATAAGTGCCCGTTTCGATCGTCGCCGCGGTCGCCGCGGCGGTGATGACGGGCGGCGCCGACATGAACATGGAACTGAAGGCCAGCGACTTGCTCATCGCCAACGTGACTTGGACGGCGTTGTTATAACTTGGGGTGGCGGGCGGATATGCGATGAGTGGGGTGGCGGTAAGCAGGATGTTGGCATTCTTCAGTTTCGTGCTGACGGTCTTGTTTGCGTACACGTCGGTGTCGACCGCGCTGGAAACAGTCTGCCTCTGAACAGTTGCATAAACACCTGCGATCGCGGCGGAGTCCGCGGCGCGCTGGAGTTGGCGTTTCCACAAGGTCCACTGGATTGTGTCGGTGGCAAGCCCGGCGGAACCGACCACCAGGGGCAGTGCTGCGCCCATGATGATCAACGCGTTGCCGCGCTTGTCATTCCATAGCCGGTTGAATGCCTGTCGGATCATGCCCAGCCCCAATTGCTGCCTCGCCTGGCGCTGTTTTATGCCGGACAGGGTAAGCGAGGCGTGCACGGGGTTGGTTAGCGCGGCGTTTACCATTTGCGCCGGCCCACTCTTGAAGCCCGGCGTCTTAGGCCTATAATACAGCCGAGCCTCTTGCGCGGGCGCGCCACGGCGTCCACCTAAAGCGCAAAGAGGGACGAAGGGGACGATAGATGGCCAGTGATCCGGCGACCGCCACCAAGATCAAGCTCGAGGCGCCCGACGCGCTCCAGCCCCTGCCCGCGGCGCAGGCGTCGGGACTGGTGCCGCTCAAGAATGAGGAAACCAGCGAACTCGACACCAAGGTCGCCAAGTTCGTCGACGAGCTCGCCGCGCTCGATGCCAACAGCCCCGACTTCGGCAAGAAGGTCGACCAGCTGACCGCGATGGGGCGCAAGGAAATCGCCGAGGCCGCGGGCGCTTCGAACCGCTTCCTCGACCGCCCGGTGAAAGCGATCGACGCCGACACCGGGATCGGCGCCGACCTCACCGAATTGCGCCGCACGGTCGAGAAACTCGACCCCGGCGCCAACGGCAAGATGATGACCAAGCGCAAGTTCCTCGGCATCATTCCGTTCGGCAACCGCATCAACAATTATTTCGACGGCTATCGCAGCAGCCAGACGCACATCTCGGCGATCCTCAACCGCCTTGCCTCGGGCAAGGACGAATTGCTGATGGACAATGCCGCGATCGATACCGAGCGCACCGGGCTGTGGAAAACGATGCACCGGCTCGAGCAGATGATCCACATCTCGAAGCAGCTCGACAAGAGCCTCGAGGACAAGGCCAATGAGCTCGACGCAACCGAGCCCGCCAAGGCCAAGGCGATCCGCGAAACGGCCTTGTTCTACACCCGGCAGCGGACCACCGACCTGCTCACGCAGATGGCGGTCACCGTGCAGGGCTATCTCGCGCTAGACCTGGTCAAGAAGAACAATGTCGAGCTGGTCAAGGGCGTCGACCGCGCCTCGACCACCACCGTCGCCGCCTTGCGCACCGCGGTCACCGTCGCGCAGGCAATGACCAACCAGCGGCTCGTGCTCGAACAGGTCAGTGCGCTCAACACCACCACCGCGTCGATGATCGATACCACCGGCGCCTTGCTCAAGAGCCAGACCGGCGCGATCCACGAGCAAGCCGCGTCGTCGACGATCCCCCTCGAAACGCTCCAGCGTGCGTTCCAGAACATCTATGACACGATGGACCAGATCGACACCTTCAAGCTCCAGG
>JAZKHF010000261.1:0-5143 GCA_040385545.1 Pseudomonadota bacterium | reverse complement strand
TGACCAGGATCGGCACCGGCGGGCGTTCGCGCGCGATCCGCCGCGCGGTCGATCCGGAGCTGGTGTAGCAAGCCATCGCCTTGGCATTGAGGATCTTGGCGATCGTCGCCGCGCTTTCCGACAAGGCATCGGCGGTCGTCGCCTCGGCCGGTGTCTCGGTGAAGTGAATTCGCGCCGGATAGACCGGATCGCTTTCCGCCGACCGCGCGATGCGGTCCATCATTGCCACTGACTCGAGCGGGAATTGACCGGCGGCACTTTCGGCCGACAGCATGATGACATCGGCGCCGTCGTAAATGGCGGTCGCGACGTCGCTCACTTCGGCGCGGGTCGGTGTCGGGCTGACGATCATCGATTCCAGCATCTGGGTCGCCACCACCACCGGCTTGCCGCGCTGACGGGCAAAAGCAACGATCCGGTTCTGCGCCGGGGGGACGTCCTCGGGCGGCAATTCCACGCCCAGGTCGCCGCGCGCGACCATCACCGCATCGGCCAGGTCGACGATTGCGTCCAGTTGGTCGATCGCCGCCGGTTTCTCGATCTTCGCCAGCAATGCGGCCCGGTCGCCGATCAGCGCCCGCGCTTCGGCGACATCCTCGGGTCGCTGCACGAAGGACAGCGCGATCCAGTCCACGCCCTGGTCGAGGGCGAACTGCAGATCGTCGCGGTCTTTGTCGGTCAGCGCCGGAATCGGCACCACGACGTCGGGAATGTTGACCCCCTTGTGATCCGACACCCGCCCGCCGACCTCGACCACACAGGCGATCTTGTCCCCTTCGACCGCGACGACCCGCAGCTTCACCTTGCCGTCATCGATCAGCAATCGATCGCCCTTGCCCACCGCCGCGAACAGTTCGGGATGCGGAAGTTCGACCCGATTGATGTCGCCGACCTTGTGATCGCGGTCCAGCACGAACATCTGGCCAGCGCCCAGCATCGCCGCCCCGCCCTTGAACTTGCCGACGCGAAGCTTGGGGCCCTGCAAGTCGACCAGGATCGTCGTTGGCCGTCGTGTGTCGGCCTCGAGATCGCGGATCGCCTTCACCAGCTTGGCCTTGTCGGCCTGGGTCCCGTGACTCATGTTGATGCGGAAGGCATCGGCCCCGGCATCGGACAATTTGCGGATCATGGCCGGGCTGCTGCTCGCAGGCCCCAACGTGGCGAGGATGCGCACTTTGCGTGCGCGCGGGTGGAATGTCGTGGTCACGACGACCTCCCATAAAGGTTGCTCTGGCATGTTCAACCGCCTTGAGGCGGCGGTTCGCCTCGCCTAAGGCCGCATCGAAATCATCTGAGAATCGGAGTTAGAACACATGGCCGAAGGCAATGTCGCGGCGGATCAGTTGCGGCTGTTCATCGAACGGATCGAACGTCTGGAAGAGGAAAAGAAAGGCATCGCCGACGACGTCCGCGACGTCTATTCGGAAGCCAAGTCGAATGGCTACGACACCAAGACGATGCGCAAAATCGTCGCGCTCCGCCGCATGGAAGCCCATGTCCGCCAGGAAGCCGACGCCCTGCTCGACACCTATCGCAATGCGCTTGGTCTAGCTTAAGGTACCGCCATGGCAGGCCATTCCAAATATAAGAACATCATGTACCGCAAGGGCGCGCAGGATAAGAAGCGCTCGACCCTGTTCTCGAAACTGTGTCGCGAAATTACCGTCGCGGCCAAGACCGGCCTGCCCGACCCGGACATGAATGCCCGACTGCGCGCTGCCGTCATCGCGGCCAAGGCGCAGTCGGTGCCCAAGGACAATATCCAGCGTTCCATCGACAAGGCCTCGGCCAGTGATGCCGAAACCTATGAGGAAATCCGCTATGAGGGCTTCGGTCCCGGCGGCGTATCGTTGATTGTCGAGGCGCTAACCGACAATCGCAACCGCACGGCGACCAACGTCCGCACCGCCTTCGCCAAGAATGGCGGCAACCTCGGTGCCTCGGGCAGCGTCAGCCACGCCTTCGACCGCTTCGGCCTGATCAACTATCCAGCTGCCGCCGGCGACGCCGAAAAAGTGTTCGAAGCCGCGCTGGAGGCGGGCGCGGAGGACGTCTCCTCGTCCGACGAAGGCCACGAAATCTGGACCGAAATCGGCAGTCTGCATGAAGTCGCGAAAGCACTCGAGCCCGTCCTCGGCGAAGCCGAAAGCGCGAAACTCGCCTGGCGTCCGCAGGTCATGATCGAAGTCGGCGAAGACGACGCCGGCACCCTGTTCAAACTGATCGACGCGCTCGACGACGACGACGACGTCCAGACCGTCTGGGGCAATTATGACGTCCCCGATGATGTGATGGAGAAATTGGGCTGATGCCCCTACCATCCCCTCCCCTTCAGGGGAGGGGTCGACTCAGCGAAGCTGAGCGGGGGTGGGGGAGTCAGATGCAAGAACCAAGACTTCTCGAGAACGCACGCGACCTTCGCAATGCCTCGACACCCTTCGAAATCATCCTCTGGAATCATCTCAAGGGCGCCCAACTCGACGGCCACAAATTTCGCCGCCAATATGTGATCGATCACGCCATCGTCGACTTTTTCTGCCCTGCCAAAGGGCTGATTGTCGAAGTCGATGGCGACACGCATGACGCCGACAAGGACGCCATCCGCGACAAACGTCATGCCACAATGGGCTTTTCGACCATTCGATTCACCAATGCGGAAGTTGGCAAGAATTTGGATGGTGTATTGGAGGCTTTGTTGGCGCGGCTCGACGTCTTGCCCAATCGCTGGTCGAAGGAGGAAGTCCCCCACCCCGCCGCTTCGCGGCACCCATCGAACGGGCCCTTTGTCCTGTCCGGGGGACAGGACTGCCCGATCGATCCTGAAGGGGAGGGGATGTGATCATCCTCGGCCTCGACCCCTCCTTGTCCTGCACCGGCTGGGGTCTGATCCGCGCTGAGGGCAATCGTCTGACCCATCTCGCCAATGGCCAGATGAAAACCGACGCCAAGGAGTTGCTCCCCCGGCGCCTCTCTCACCTCGCGACCCAGCTTGAAGCCCTCATCGCCGACGCCAAGCCCGACAGCGCGGCGGCGGAAGAAATCTTCGTCAACAAGAACCCCCAGTCCACCCTCAAGCTCGCCCAGGCACGCGGGGTCGTGCTGATGATCGCGGCGCGATCCGGCATCGAGGTCGGCGAATATGCCGCGCGGCTGGTCAAGAAGGCCGTCGTCGGCACCGGCGGCGCGGACAAGGTGCAGGTTCACGCGATGGTCCAGCGCTTGCTCCCCGGCGTGAGCATCGTCGGCCCCGATGCGGCCGATGCCCTCGCCGTCGCCATCACCCACGCGCATCATCTGGCGAGCGCGCGAGCAACAGGCGCGCAGCGCTAGAACAAGTTGTTCGCGCAGAGACGCGGAGGCGCGGAGAGACTTGTCTTTCTCCGCGTCTCTGCGTCTCTGCGTCTCTGCGTCTCTGCGCGAACCAAATTTCTTTTCGCTTCGCGGGAAACACCTTGCCCATCTCGACATCCGGCCCGCCCCGTTTAGGGTAGCGCCATGATCGCCCGCCTCACCGGAATTCTCGCCGAAAGCACCCCCGACAGCGCGGTGCTCGATGTCGCCGGTGTCGGCTACCTCATCCTCGCCAGCGCCCGCACTCTCGACGCGATCGGCCCGATTGGCGGCACCGTCATGCTGCTCACCGAAATGCAGGTGCGCGAGGACAGCATGACGCTGTTCGGCTTCGGCAATGCCGGCGAACGCGAGAGCTTCCGCGCGCTGACCAGCGTCCAGGGCGTCGGCGGCCGCGTCGCGCTCGCCATCCTCTCGGTGCTCGATCCCGCCGAACTCGCCGCCGCCGTGTCGCGCGGCGACAAGGCGATAGTCGCGCGCGCCAATGGCGTCGGCCCCAAGCTCGCCATGCGCATCGTCAACGAACTCGCCGGCAAACTCGGCAACCCCGCCCTCGCCGCCACCGCCGGAAGCCCGACACAACGCGGTGGAGTCGCGCAGGACGCGCTGTCAGCCTTGGCAAACCTAGGCTTCAAACCCGCCGACGCCAGCGCCGCCGTGGCGGCTGCGGTCGAGGATTTGGGCGAAGGCGCAACACTCGATGCTTTGGTCAGGCTGGCGCTTAGGAAAGCGGCGAAGTGAGAACACGTGGTCGCATTACAGGCCTCGCAATAATCCTGGTTGTTCTCGTCGGGCTCATTCTTTGGATCAGGTACGGCGAGTTTTGGGACATTGATCAGTGTTTGGATTCAGGTGGGGCGTGGAATTATCAGGCAGAGGAGTGCCGCAATTGACCCCCCACCCCGCCTCCTGCCGCTGCGGCCAGCTCACCGCCGTCGCCACCGGCACCCCGATCCGCATCTCGGTTTGCCATTGCCTTAACTGCCAGAAGCGCAGCGGCAGCGCCTTCGCCGCGCAGGTCCGCTTTCCCGCCGCCCAGGTGGCCACGTCGGGCGAGGCCAAAACCTACACCGTATCCGGCGAGAATGGCGCCGCGCATTTCCACTTCTGCCCGAAGTGCGGTGCGACCGTATACTTCACCAACGACGCCGTCCCCGAGACCATCGCCATCCCCCTCGGCGCGTTCGACGATCCCTATGCGTTCACGCCGACCGTCTCCGTCTATGAAAACCGCCAGCACGAATGGCTCCAGCTCGCGGGCGAATTCGAGCGTTATTGAGTGAGTGGTTCACGCAGAGACGCAGAGACGCGGAGATTTGCTCCTATCCGTCACCCCGGCCTTGAGCCGGAGTCCATCTGTGTTCAAGTTGCTCAACAAGTGAGGTAGATCCCGGCTCAAGGCCGGGATGACGCCAATCTTCTCCGCGTCTCCGCGTCTCTGCGCGAACCACCTTATTCGAACTGTCGCGTGGTAAAGGCTACCCGCCCCACGCCTCGCGATAGACGCGCAGGAAATTGCCGCCGAACAATTTCTCCAGCCGGCCGACGCTCCACCCACGCCGCGCCAGCACCCCCGCCAAGCGGCGATAGCGGTCGATGCTGTTGAGCTCGTCGATCCACGGATAGATGCCGACGCCCTCGCCCGGCGAGGCGATCCCCAGCTTGATCCGTTCCAGCGTATAATCGTCGCTTCGCTTCTTCGCTTCCGCGGTCGCACCTTGCGGCATTACGCCATTATCGGTGCCGATCCCGACATGATCCTCGCCCGCCACCCGCGCGACATGCTCGATAT
>JAZKHF010000260.1:0-2552 GCA_040385545.1 Pseudomonadota bacterium | reverse complement strand
AACCATGGAGCCCCGGTTACTTCGGTAACCGGGGCTTACTTGTATCCGCGCTACAGCGCCCCCGCCTCCACATCCGCCAGTTCAATCCGCGTCGAGCGATCGGCCAGCGGATATTTGTTTCCATTGGCGCAATTGAACAGCACCACCTGCTCGTCGGCCTCGACCAGTCCGCGCTGCAATGCCAGCCGCCATCCCGCCAGCACCGCGCCGCCTTCCGGACACAACAGAAAACCATCATCCTCGGCAGAGTCGCGCAACGCGTCCATGATCGCTTCCTCGCTCACCGCCAGCGCCGCGCCCCCGCTGTCGCGCACCGCGCGCAAGATCAGGAAGTCGCCAACTGCCTTGGGCACGCGGATTCCGGTCGCCATGGTCGCCGCGCCCTCCCAACGCTCGGCAAACTCCCCGCCCGCCTCAAACGCGCGCACCATCGGCGCGCAGCCCTCGGCCTGGATGGCGTACATCCGCGGCCGCTTGGGTCCGATCAGGCCGATCGCCTCCAGTTCGTCGAACGCCTTCCACATGCCGATCAGGCCGGTGCCGCCGCCGGTGGGGTAGAAGATGGCATCGGGCAGTTGCCAACCGAGCTGCTCGGCCAGCTCCAGCCCCATCACCTTCTTGCCCTCGATCCGGTACGGCTCCTTGAGCGTCGAGAAGTCGAACCAGCGCCCTTCCGCCGCGCCTTTGCCCACCAGCGCCCCGCATTCGTCGATCTGCCCGTCGGCGACATAGACCTTGGCGCCATAAGCCGCGGTCTCGTTGATGTTGATCTCGGGGGTTTCGGCGGGGCAGATGACGATCGTCTCTATCCCGGCCCGAGCGCCATAAGCCGCCAGCGCCGCACCCGCGTTGCCGTTGGTCGGTATCGCGATCCGCTCCACGCCGAAATGCCTCGCCATGCTCACCGCCATTGCGAGGCCCCGCGCCTTGAACGACCCGGTCGGCAGCCGGCCTTCATCCTTGACCAAAGGCGCACGCGTGCCCTGCCGTCGGCCGATTCCGTCGAGCGCCACTAGCGGCGTCTCGGGCTCTCCCAGGCTGACGGGCTCGGTACCTTTGGCAAGCGGGAGCAATTCGCGCCATTTCCACATTCCGGGTTCACGGTCCGCCAGCACGACCGCCGTGAGCACCGCCCGCACCGCATCGAGATCATAGCGCACAAGCAGCGGCTTCCCCGCTTTCGACAGATTGTGCAGCCGGTCGGCGTCGTAGCGTTCGCCGGTCAGCGAGCATTCCAGATGGGTCACATACATGAGGGCACTCGCTTATGGGTCAGCAATGGTCGCAATCACTGCCGCGCTCGACCGCGCGTTCGACCTGAATGGTCGAATGGTCGATGCCGAACAATTGGTGGACGTAGGCATTGGCCTGGCGGAGGATCAGGTCGCGGTCGACGTCGTCGGCGACCTGCAGGTGGACAGTCATCGCCGTCTCGGTGGTCGATAGCGACCAAATATGAAGATGGTGCGTACCCAGGACGCCGGGCAATTTCTCCAGCGCGCGGGCGACCTGGCCGGATTCGATATTCTTCGGCGTGCCGGCAAGTGTCATCGATGTGGATTCCAGCAACAGCCCCCACGTCCCCCACAATATCACCGCCGCGACCACCAGGCTGACCACCGGGTCGATCCATTGCTGGCCAGTCAGCACTATCGCTAGTCCCGCGACGACCACCGCCGCCGAAACCGCCGCATCAGCGACCATGTGGAGATAGGCACCACGGATGTTGATATCACCGTGCCGCCCTCGCGCGAACATCAGTGCGGTGATGCCGTTGATCACGATCCCGACCGCGGCCACCGCCATCACCGTAGTGCCGGTGGACGGCTCGGGCGCAATCAGCCGGCGAATCGCTTCGGCGCTGATCCCGCCGACCGCGATCAGCAGGAGGAGGGCGTTGATCAAAGCCGCGAGGATCGAGCTTTTCTTAAGGCCGTAGGAGAAGCGCGGGCTGGGCCGGCGCTTGACCAGCATCGCGCCGACATAGGCGACGACCAATCCCAGCACGTCGGACAAATTGTGCCCGGCGTCGGCCAGCAACGCCATCGAATTGGCGGCGAAACCGTAGATGACCTCGACAATCACGAATGCCAGGTTGAGCCCGATACCGATGATGAAGGCACGACCGAAATTGCCGCCAGCGTGCCCGTGCCCATGCCCATGCCCATGCCCATGCCCATGCCCATGATCGCTACCCGCGTGAGAATGTCCGGCACCCATAAGGCGGGGATAGCGGCGACGCCTTGAGCGTCAAGCGCTTGGACCCCACGCAAAAGCGGCCCGGACGGTGGGGGTCCGGGCCGCTTCGGGTGCGACATGTCGGGGATTCATGCCGCGGGGACTTGTGGCTGCTTAGAGATCGATCCCGGCAGCGATCGCTTCCAGCTTGCGGACGCGTTCGCGAAGGTCGGCAATCTCGATCCGGCCGGTGGCGGGTGGAAGCATGGTGGCCTCCGCCCGGCCGCTGACCAATTCCATCCGCTTCAGCTCAAGCCAGCCCTGCCAGCCTTTGAGCGCAGCCCAGGCTGCAATTCCGATGGCGCACATCACGC
>JAZKHF010000259.1:14807-15993 GCA_040385545.1 Pseudomonadota bacterium | reverse complement strand
CCGCCTCCCGCAAGCGGAGTGCATCAAGGAGATATCATGCGTAAATACCTTTTGGCCGCGACCGCGGCCGCAGCAGTCGTGGCCACCCCGGCCATGGCCCGCGACGGTTCGGTCTATGTCGGAATCGAAGGCGGCATCCTGTTCCCCAAGGACAATGATGCCGACGTCTTCGCCGACTTCACGACCACCCAGACCCCGGCTACGCCGTTGGCCCCAGTCGGTCCGCTCGACACCGATTTCGAAGATGCCTTCGGCGTCGATTACAAGCGCGGCTACGACGTCGACGCGATCATCGGCTACGACTTCGGCATGTTCCGCCTTGAAGGCGAACTCGGCTACAAGCGTGCCAAGGTCGATGAATTCCAGATCGACGATAGCGACATCGCGGCGCTCAACCTCGCCCTCAACCGCCCGTCGGGCGCTGGCGACCCGGGCGCACCCGGTCTCGCAGCCCTGTCGGCTGACGACTTCGACCTGAATGGCAACATCAAGGTGTGGTCGGCAATGGTCAACGGCCTGGTCGACTTCGGTGACGAAGACGGTCTGTCGTTCTACGTCGGCGGTGGTGCCGGTCGTGCCCGCGCCAAGGCGTTCGGCGACACCGACACGGCCTGGGCGTTCCAGGGTATCGCCGGCGTTCGCTATGCGGTCAGCCGCACGGTCGATCTCGGCCTGAAGTATCGTTACTTCCAGACCGCCAAGCTGAACTTCTCGGAAGACCCCATCGCCGTGAACGGCAATGGCGACGCCGTTGTAGTCGGCACCACGCCGGTGGTCACCACGACCAACGCCGTGTTGTTCCCCGACTTCGAGCAGAAGTTCCGGTCGCACAGCCTGCTGGCGAGCCTGAGCTTCAACTTCGGTGGTCGCGAGGAAGTCCTTCCGCCGCCCCCGCCGGCTCCGATGGCACCCCCGCCCCCGCCGCCGCCTGCCACGCAGACGTGCCCGGACGGTTCGGTGATCCTGGCGACGGACATGTGCCCGCCGCCGCCGCCGCCCCCGCCGCCGGCAGCGATGCCCGAGCGTGGCTAAGCGCTGACGGTTGGACCTTCGAGCTCACGCTTGAAGTGACGGCAAAAGTTTCGGCCGGCCATCGCGAGATGGTCGGCCGTTTCTTTTCGCGGCTGATTGAAATGCAAACGAAGGTGCAGGAGCGGGCTTCCTGCGCTCTCATCCGCCCTGGAGT
>JAZKHF010000259.1:0-14797 GCA_040385545.1 Pseudomonadota bacterium | reverse complement strand
AAGTTTCGGCCGGTCATCCCCAGGGATGGCCGGCCGTCTCTTTTCGTGGCTGTTTAAAATGCGAATGATCGGGATGGAGGATTGCCAGCGCAATCATCCGCCGCGAACAGGTCGTGGCCGGAAGCCGCTTCGGCGGCCCTTAGTGCCGCTGCTCAGGCAGATAAGCGTCATCGGCAGGATCGCTGAACTTCGTGATCCGGCTTTCGAACATCATCCGCACCGTGCCGGTGGCACCGTGACGCTGTTTCGCGACGATCAGGTCGGCGCGGCCATGAATGCGTTCCATGTCCTCCTGCCATTTCGGAAAATCGGGATGATCGTCGTCGGGTTTCTTCGCGGCAAGATAATAGTCTCCGCGGTAAACGAACCAGACCATGTCGGCGTCCTGCTCGATCGAGCCGGATTCGCGCAGATCGCTGAGCTGGGGTCTTTTGTCCTCACGCTGTTCGACGGCGCGGCTTAATTGCGACAGCGCCAGCACCGGCAGGTCGAGTTCCTTGGCCAATTGTTTAAGACCGCGGCTGATCTCCGAAATTTCCTGCACGCGATTGTCGTTGCTGCTCTTGCTGCTGCCCTGAAGCAATTGCAGATAGTCGATGACGACCATGCCGATGCCCTTCTGCCGCTTGAGGCGACGGGCACGCGCGCGAATGGCAGCGATGGTCAGACCGGGCGTATCGTCGATGTAGAGGGGCAGGTTCGACAACTCACCAGCGGCGCGCGCAAGATTGCGAAACTCAAGCTGGCTGATCTTGCCCATGCGCAAATTTTCGGAGCTGATACCAGATTGCTCGGCGAGGATGCGGGTGGCAAGCTGGTCTGCCGACATTTCAAGGCTGAAGAAGGCAACCGCCGAACCACCCGATTTGTCGGGTTCGATCCCATCCTCACGGTCGCGGACGAGGCGTTGCGCAGCGGCGAAGGCGATGTTGGTGGCAAGCGACGTCTTCCCCATTCCGGGGCGGCCGGCTAAAATGACCAAATCGCTGTTGTGGAGGCCCCCGACCTTGGCGTTGATCCCCTCGAGCCCGGTCGTGATCCCGCTAAGGTGGCCCCCGGAATTAAGCGCTTTTTCGGCTTGCTTGACGGCAAGGATGCTTGCTTCGCCAAAGCTTTTGACCTTGCCCTCGCTGCCGCCTTGCTCGGCAACGCGATACAATTCGCCCTCGGCCCGCTCGATCTGCGACAGCGGGGCGACTTCCTCCGAGGTATCCAGCGCGCCCTCGACCATGTCGCGCCCGACCGCGACCAGCGACCGAAGCAAGGCAAGATCGTAAATCTGCTGGGCGAAATCGCGCGCCCCGATGATCGCCGCGCCTGATCCGGTCAGCTGGGCAAGATAGGACGGCCCGCCGACTTCCTTCATCGCCTCGTCCGCCTCGAACATCGGGCGCAAGGTTACCGGGTTGGCGACCATATTCTTGTCGGTCATGCGCAGCAGCGAATCGTAGATTCGCCCATGCAACGGCTCGAAGAAATGGTCGGAGCGGAGCTTGAGCTGGACATCCTCGACCAGCCGATTGTCGATCATCAGCGCACCCAGCAGCGCAGCCTCCGCCTGGATATTGTGGGGCAGCGCCGGGGTCACGGGCGTGTCGGCGGGTTCGGTGATGCGGAGGATTTCGGCCATGACGCGTCCTATATGGAAACGTAGCACAGGCTCCACTCAAAGTTCGTAATTTGCGAACATTTTGGCGGTTAGATTCGGGCAATCATATGTGAATCATCTCTCAAAATGCCTGAATTTCTGGCGATTTTGAAAGGTGGTGCACAAATTTCCGTTTCGAGCGAAGTTTGCAAAAAGCAAGCCTTTCACTTAATCAAAGCGGGCCCGGCTGAGGCGTTGATACGTCGGGCTTGAACCCCCGATCGTATGGAGACCATTGCACTCAGCCGGGCCACACCCGCGTCGAACTAGGTGGCTAGCCCGCCGATCCGGTAACTTCCGGATATGCAGATCATGTAGCAGCGTTTTGAATCGCTGAAGGTTTGTTCGCTCTTTTTCGGTGGGCGGGGCTGTGGATGAGCATCGGCATTGCGCCCCGCCCGTCGCACCCGCTAGCGGTGGTTCATGAGCATCTTATCCGACCGCTGGATTCGCGAGCAGGCCACCACCCATCAGATGATCGAACCGTTCGTCGAGGCGCAGCGGCGCGACGGGTGCATCAGCTACGGCCTGTCCAGCTACGGCTATGACGCGCGGGTCGCGGACGAGTTCAAGATCTTCACCAATGTCGACAGCGCGATCGTCGACCCCAAGGATTTCGCCGCCAACAGCTTCGTCGATCGCAAGACCGATTGCTGCATCATCCCGCCCAACAGCTTCGCGCTCGCGCGGACCGTGGAATATTTCCGCGTTCCCGAGGATGTGTTGGTGATCTGCCTGGGCAAATCGACTTATGCGCGGTGCGGGATCATCGTCAACGTGACCCCGCTGGAGCCCGGCTGGGAGGGGCATGTGACGTTGGAATTTTCCAACACCACACCGTTGCCCGCCAAGATCTACGCCAATGAAGGAGCGTGCCAGTTCCTGTTCCTGAAGGGGAACGAACGGTGCGAGACCAGCTACAAGGACCGCGCCGGCAAATATATGGGGCAGCGCGGCGTGACCTTACCCAAGCTGTGACGCGCGATCGTTTCAATCTGCCGGACGGGATTATCTACCTCGACGGTAACAGCCTTGGCGCCATGCCGGCGAGCGTCTCGGCGCGGGTGGCGCAAACGATCGAGGCGGAATGGGGCAACGACCTCATCACCAGCTGGAATCGCCACGACTGGATCGGCCTTCCGCAGCGGCTCGGGGCCGGAATTGCGCGGTTGATCGGGGCCCAGGACGATGAAGTCGCGGTGTGCGATTCCACGTCGGTCAACCTGTTCAAACTGCTCGCCGCCGCGCTCGACGCGCGACCGGGACGGCGGATTATCCTGACCGAACGCGGCAATTTTCCGACCGATTTGTACATTGCCGACGGCCTGGCCCGGATGGTCGGAGCCGAAGTCCGCGCCGTTCCTGCGGATGCAATTGCAAGCACGCTTGGCGACGACGTCGCGGTGCTGATGCTGACCCAGGTCGATTATTGCAGCGGCCGACGCCACGACATGGCCGCGCTGACCGCCGCCGCCCATCGCGCGGGCGCTTTGGCGTTGTGGGACCTGTCGCATAGCGCGGGAGCGATTGCGGTCGACCTGAATGGTTGCGACGCCGATCTGGCGGTCGGTTGTGGCTATAAATATCTCAACGGCGGACCGGGCGCGCCCGCCTTCCTGTATGCCCGACGCGATCTTCAGGATCGATTGTCCAATCCCTTGAGCGGTTGGATGGGCCACGCCGCGCCCTTCGCTTTTGCCGCCGATTATGCACCCGCCCCGGGGCTCAAGCGCTTTCTGACAGGCACGCCCTCGGTGATCGCCATTGCCGCGCTGGAAGCGGGGCTGGCGACGTTCGACGGGATCGAGATGGCGGCGCTGGAAGCGGAATCGGCGAAACTGTCGGAAGCGTTCGTCGACGCAGTCGAAGCGACCTGCCCGGCCCTGCGCCTTGCCTCGCCGCGCGATCCGGCAATGCGGGGCAGCCATGTCGTCCTTGCTCATCCAGACGCCTATCCGATCATGCAGGCGCTGATTGCGCGCGGAGTCATCGGCGATGTTCGCGAACCCGAACTGCTGCGGTTCGGCTTTGCACCGCTCTACAACCGGATCGAGGAAATCGGTGAGGCCGCCGCGATCCTGGCCGACATCATGGCCACCTGGGCGTTCGACCGACCGGAGTTTCGACAGCGCGCGGAGGTTATCTAGAGCTCGGCAATCATTGGTGGGCCGGATCGTCGGCCAGCCTGGCGCGACCCTGGGCGATGAGATCGACCCAGTCGGCAAAGGCGGTCGCGAAAGCGGTCACGAAACCGGCCAGTTTTTCGTCGTTGATAGAGCCGTCGGCACCGACTTTGTCGTCATTGAGCAGGCCCCAGTAAGCCTCGGGCTGCTGCATCACCGGCATGTCGAGAAACACGCAGCACTGGCGCAGATGATGGTTCGACCCGAACCCGCCGGTCATGCCGGGCGACCCAGAGAAAATCGCCGCCGGTTTCTTGCTGAACACGCTCTTGCCATAGGGCCGCGACCCGACGTCGATGGCATTCTTCAATGCGCCGGTGATCGACCGATTATATTCCGGGCTTCCGAACAACACGCCATCGACATTGCGGACCGCATCACGGAATTCCGTCCAGGCCGGCAGCGGCTCCTTGTCCAGATCCGAATCGTAAAGTGGAAGTTCCAGGCTTGGCGTCACGAAACTGAGCCGTTCGGCGGAGGCGGCGATGATCGCCTTCCCCAGCCGCCCATGAAAACTATCCTTGCGGAGCGAGCCGTTGAGAAAGGCGATGGTGGGTTTTGTCATGCCTGCCGAAGCGATGGGCACGCGCACAAGTTCCCCTACCGCCGCTTTTTCCCCTGGTGGCGGATGTTGGCGGGGCGGCCCCGGCGCGGGCCGCGCGGGAGGGTGCGATCACGGCGCGGCCCTTCGCGGCGCTCACCCCCGCCGCCAAACGCGCCTTCGGGCAACTGGAAGCGCAGCGCGCCCGAGGCGGGGTTGGCCTCCGCCAGCTTGAGATCGATCAACTGGCCCTGGCGGTAGGTCTCGCCAGTCTCCTCGCCAACCAGCGCGCGCGCTGCCTCGTCGAAGCGGAAATATTCATTGCCCAGGATCGAGGCCGGGACCAGGCCGTCGCCGCCCAGGTCGATGACCGTGGCGAAGAAGCCGAACGACTGAACGCCGGTGATGCGGCACTTGAGGATCTGCCCGACGCGGTCGGCCAGGAAGGCGGCGACATAGCGGTCGACCGTCTCGCGCTCGGCCTCCATCGCGCGTCGCTCGAGCATCGAGATATTCTCCCCGATCTCGGTGAACTTTTCGACTTTTTCGGGGGCCAGCGCGCCCTCCCCCAACTTGTAGCTTCGCACCAGCGAGCGGTGGACGATGAGATCGGCGTAGCGGCGAATCGGCGAGGTAAAATGGGCGTAGCTGCCCAGCGCCAGCCCGAAATGGCCGAGCGGATCGGGGGCGTATCGCGCCTGCATCTGGGTCCGCAGCACCTGCTCCATGATCTCGTGCCGCGACGGATGGTCGGGGCCGATAAGGTCGAGGATGTGGTTGAACACCGATGGCTTGATCACCTGCCCAAGCGCAAAGGGCAGGTCGAAGGTGGCGAGGTAGTCCTTCAATGCGGTCAACTTCTCGCGGCTTGGCGCTTCATGGTCGCGGTACATAACCGGGGCTTTTTTCTTTTCGAGTGCTTTCGCCGCGGCGACGTTGGCGGCGATCATATAATCCTCCACCAGCCGATGCGCGTCGAGCCGCTCGCGCGGGGCGACCGAAAGGATGCGACCCTTTTCGTCAAGCACGACACGGCGCTCGGGCAAGTCGAGTTCGAGCGGTTCGCGCTTGGTCCGCGCGGCCAGCAGGGCTTTCCAGCAGTCCCACAAAGGTTTCACTGCGTTTTCAACGATCTCGGGTTCGACCAGTCCCGCCGTGCCGTCGATCGCGGCCTGAGCATCCTCATATGCAATGTTTGCAGCAACGCAAATCTTGGCACGGGTAAATCGCCATTTCTTGAGCTCACCGTCCTTGCCCACATGCAGGTGGCAGGCGAGCGCCGCGCGAACCTGTCCTTCCTTCAGCGAGCAGATGTCCGACGACAGTTCGTGGGGCAGCATCGGCACCACGCGGTCGGGGAAATAGACGCTGTTGCCGCGCAGCAAAGCCTCGCGGTCGAGCTGCGATCCTTCGCGGACATAGTAGCTGACATCGGCGATGGCGACGATTGCGTCCCACCCCTCGCCGTCGGCGCGCGGGCTTGCCCAGATGGCGTCATCGTGATCGCGCGCGTCTTCCGGATCGATGGCGACGATCGGCAAATCGGTTAGATCCTCGCGGTCATCGCCGAGCGGAAGTTTCGCGACGCGATGCGCTTCCTCGATCGCGCGCTCGTCGAATTCGTCGCGCAGGCCGTGCTTGTGGATCGCGATCATCGAGAAGCTGCGCGCCGCGAACGGATCGCCGAGAATGGCATCGATGCGGGCGGTCATGCGCGGCGGGCGGCCCGACGGTTCGGCAAGCACCAGATCGCCGGGCCGCGCCTTGCCGAGGTCCGAAATCATCAGCTCGCGCCGCTCGCGCTTGTCGACCGGGGTGAGGAAGAAGCGCTCGCCCTCGCGGCGTACGACGCCGAGCACCATCTCGGCCGACTTCTCGAGCTTCTTCATGATGTGCGCGACATGGCCGCGCCCGGCATCTTCGGTCCGCGCCAGGATGCGGTCGTTGAGCGCCAGCGCCGACCGCCGCCCCTTCTCGATCACCCGCAGTTTGGGCGCGGGCGTATCGGCGTGCCAGCTTTCTGGCTGCGCCCACACCTGCCCGTCCTCGACCGACACCACCCGCAGCACCGTCACCCGCGGCACCCCGCCCGCCTTGTGGAACGCGCGGCCGGGGGCCGAGTCGATCAGCCCCTCGTCGGCCATGTCCTTGAGCATGGACTTGAGCATGATCTTGTCATGGCCGTTGAGGTTGAACGCCTTGGCGATCTCGCGCTTGCCCGCGGGCGCGCCGGACTGCTCGATGAATTCGAGGATCTGTTTCGGGGTGGGGAGGCCGGTGGCGGGGCGGTTCTGGCGAGGCATGGTCGCTCTCTAACCGTCATTGCGAGCGAAGCGAAGCAATCTACCCGTTGCAACTGGTAGATTGCTTCGTCGCTGCGCTCCTCGCAATGACAAGGTCACCGGAGCTGGCTGTCCTTGGACCCCCGCCGGTTGAAGGCCGAGTGCTGCACCGACTGGTCGCGGACCGACTGGCAGGCGACGCAGGTCCGCACCCCGGGCAAGGCGTCGCGGCGCTTTTTCGGGATCGGCTCGCCGCAATCGTCGCATTCCTCGGCGCTGTCGCCCTGCGGCATCAGCGCCCGCGCGCGAAGTACGGCGTCGGTCACGCTATCGTCGATCTGTTCCTGCACCGCGCCGTCGCGGGTCCATCCACCGGCCATGATTTGCTCCTTCCTCTGGATAAAGAAGGAAGACGAGAATTGTTTCGCGCAGAGGCGCAGAGACGCGGAGAAAAAAGAGGAAGTAGATTGAGGCGCTTCGCGCGAAGCGCTTTTGATCTTCTTCTCTGCGTCTCAGCGTCTCTGCGCGAACCTACTTTTTCTCCACCGGCGCAACATAAGGTTTGAACGTCCCGCCCGGCACCGCCGAGGCGACCGGGCTTTCGTAGCCGTCCTTGCTGACCGACGAGACGCCGAACACCCAATCATCGACTCGGATGCCTTTGAGGACTTTCTGACAATCAGGGATTGTCCATATACTCGTATACGGCATTGTGCCGCCCGATCCCGAATGCTCTCCAAGAGGACACTCTCTCGGATGAGAAGTCTCACGCCTTTGCCATGCGTTTTCATCAGTACGGCGAAAGTGGACGCGGTAGCTTGGAGTCCCTGACTGCTGCATCCAGCTAACCGTCGTATCCGTACTCACCGCCCCTTCGACCTTCGTCTCCGGAGGCGGCGGGGCGCTGGCGAGGGCGGCAAGCGCGGCGACGTTCAGGCGGGTCACCTTGGCGAGATAGGGGAAATCCATTTCGTCGACGGTGTCGCCGTAGGTGACCCCCTTCTCGACCCGCAGATCCTGGTGCTGGTGGTCATAATCCTCGACCGCCACCGAGAAGCGCACTGCGGGGAAGCCGGCGTTGAGGAACTCGGTGTGGTCGCCGCCGCGGCCGAAGCGGTCATTGCGCCAGATCTGGCGGACGTCGAGGCCAATCTGGGGGTGCCCCTCGGCGAGTCTGTCGAGAAAGCGCGAGAGATTGCGCGAGGGGGAGTCGTTCTCCCCGCCCAGGCTGCGCTGCTGCGCCGCGAGTTCCGCCCGCCCCTGCCAGCGTGGCCCTTCGGAAAAGACCCGCACCGTCTTGTTGTCGCACACCTTGTCTGACCCGCACGAGTTGCCGATGATGTCGTTGTTGAGGTTGGCGATGACGTTCCAGCCCTGCGCTTTCGCATAATCGGCGAGAATCTTGCCGCCGAGCAGCCCCTGCTCCTCCCCCGACAACACGCCATAGACGATCGTTCCGGGGAACTTGTGTTTCGACAGCACCCGCGCCGCCTCCATCACCGCCGCCGTTCCCGACCCGTCGTCGTTGGCACCAGGCGCGTCCTTGGTGAAATCCATCACGTCGCTGACCCGGCTGTCGATGTGGCCGGTGATGATCACCACGTCATTGGGTCGCTCGGTCCCGCGCTGGATCGCGACCGCGTTGCAAACCTTGGTCGGCGTCGGCACACGGCGCCCGGTGACGGTGTCGCAGGTCTGCAGCGTGGTGAGGCCAAGCCTCTTCATCTCCGCCTCCGACCATCGCACCGCCGCCCCGATCCCGCGCTTGGGATCGGTCTGCGACGAGAGCGTGTGGCGAGTCCCGAACCCTACGAGCCGCTCGACGATCGCCTTCATCCGCGCCGCATCGACCGCCGAGGCAATTTGCGCGAGGCGGGCATCCTGCGGGGTCGGAGCGGCGGTTGCGGGGGCGGCTAGCAACAAAGCGGCAAACAGCATTGGACGCATTGAACATTCTCCTCGTCCGCCTTAGCTGACATCCAACAGCGCGCTTGGCTAGGGCGCGGCCCGATTCAGACAGGAGTAAAGTCCCGTGGCGACCGCCATTCAACTTGAACCCACTTCCGAAGCCGCGGAAATTGCCGCGCTCATCGCCCGCTCTCGCGCGGCGCAGGCCCAGATCGCCCATTATACCCAGGCGCAGGTCGACAATTTGATCCGCGCGATGGTGTGGGCGGTGGCCAAGCCCGAGGTCGCCGAAATGATCGCGCGCCACACCGTCGAGGAGACCCAGCTCGGCAATTATGACGGCAAATATCTCAAGATTTTCCGCAAGACCCGCGCCACCTTGATGGACATCATCGACGACAAATCGGTCGGCGTGATCGAGGAAGATCGGGAGCGAAACCTCGTCAAGATCGCCAAGCCGGCCGGGGTGATCGGCGCGCTGTCGCCTTCCACCAACCCCGAAGCGACCCCGGTGATCAAGGCCATCTCCGCAGTAAAGGGGCGAAATTCGATTATCGTCGCGCCCCACCCGCGCGCCAAGCTGACCAACAAACTGATCTGCGACCTGATGCGCGAAGCGATCGTCAAGATGGGCGCGCCGGCCGACATCGTCATCGGCATCGACATCCCCACGGTCGAAAAGACCAACGAATTGATGCGCCAGTGCGACCGGATCCTGGCCACCGGCGGCGCGGCGATGGTCACCGCGGCTTATTCCAGCGGCACGCCGGCGCTCGGCGTGGGCGCCGGCAATGCGGTCATTACCGTCGACGAAACCGCCGACCTCGACGATGCCGCCGAAAAAATCCGCCTGTCGAAGACGCTCGACCTCGCCGCGTCGTGCAGCAGCGACAATGCGGTGATCCTGGTCGACGCGATCCACGACACGATGCTAGCCAAGCTGGTCGCCAAGGGCGGGCTGATCCTGGACGACAACCAGAAGGCCAAGCTTCAGAATGTCATCTGGGTCGATGGCCATATCAACGCCAAGGTCGTCGCGCAGACACCGAAGTTCATCGCTGATGTCGCGGGCTTCGACATTCCCGACGATACGCAATTCTTCATAGTTCCCGAAACCGGCGCCGGTCCCGACCATCCCTTCTCGGGTGAGAAAATGACCGTCACCATGGCGCTATATCGCGCGAAGGATATCGACGAGGCGATCGAACTCACCAACCGCATCCAGGCCTATCAGGGACAGGGCCATAGCTGCGGCATCTATTCGACCTCCGACGCCAACATCATGAAACTGGCGGAGGGCACCAACACCAGCCGGGTGATGGTCAACCAGCCGCAGGCCGCATCCAACAGCGGCAATTTGTGGAATGGGATGCGCCAGACCTTCTCGCTCGGCTGCGGCAGTTGGGGCGGCAACGGCACCAACAACAACATCACCTGGCGCGACCTGATCAACGAAACCTGGGTGTCGAAGCCGCTGGCCGTTCCCAAGACGCTGCCGAGCGATGAAATCTTGTTCGGTGAAGTCATCGAAAAGCTGGGCTGACATGCGGAGGACCGCCTCCGCGTCCCCCTACGAAACCGCCTACGGTTTCTCGCGCGCCGTCCGTTCGGGCAACCGAATCCTCGTCTCCGGAACCGCGCCGATCGAGCCCGACGGCTCGTCGACCCCCGGCGATGCCGGCGCGCAGGCGCGTCGCTGTTTCGCGATCATCCTCGCGGCGATCGAGGAACTGGGCGGGGGCGCAAATGATGTCGTCCGCACAAGGATGTACATCACCGACCCGGCCGATGCCGATCTGGTCGGGCTGGTGCATGGCGAACTGTTTCGCGAAATTCGCCCGGCCTCGACGATGGTCGTGGTTTCGGCACTGCTCAGACCCGAATGGCGGATCGAAGTCGAAGCGGAGGCATTGTTTGAGAATGAGGATGCATAAGTCCACCAGCCAGGCGCTGATCGGTCCCGCGTTACTCGCCTTCGCGCTCGCCGCGTGCCAGCAGCCCGCCAACGACACCGACATTGCGATCGACAATGGGGTCGAAGCGACAAAGATCGGCAATAACCGGGATCTGCCGCCGGCTGTCGACAACGCGACGATAGCGCCTGTGAATTCGGAGGCATCCGCGCCTTCGTCCGTGGTGCGAAATCCCCCACAATCGAATTTTCCCATCGCGATCCGCGGAACGTGGCGCGAAAGTCTCGGCAAGCCGCCGACCGCCCAGGACTGTATCGGTAGCGCGAACGCCAACATCGGCAAAGTCATTGATATCAGAGCCACCAATTTCGGCATTTTCGAGGAGGGTGGGCGGATCATCGAAGTTCGACAGCGCGCCGACGATCGACTTCGCGCCATATTCGATACGACCTATGCCGATACACCGACCCGCGACGATCTGACCTTCACAGTCGATCCGGTGGCAAAGACGTTGACCGTCGCAAACAATGACCCCGGCGAAGAAAATCGGCGGGTGTTCAATCGGTGCCCGCGCTAACAGTGCATCAAAATCAGCGTAAGGGCGTTGGTCTGGTATGAAAAATCAAATCGGATTCACCGCCGCGACCGCTTGCTTGCTCGCAATTTCGGCCTGCCAGCAGCCCGCCAATGACACCGACATTGCGATCGACAATGGGATCAACGCGGCCGAAGCGGCCAATGCGGACATCGAGACACTACCGCCAAGCGATGAAGGCGGCGCACCGGTATCATTGAACAATGCCGCCGCGCCGGTCGCGAACGAGGCCGAGGCACCGTCGGGCGCTGCCGTCATCCCGGCCCAATATCGCGGACGCTGGGGCATGAACGCCGCCGACTGCGATCCCAAGCGCAGCGACAACAAGGGGCTGATCACGGTCGCACCGACGACCATCCGTTTCTACGAGTCGACCGCCACGCTGAAGGAACAGCGCCCGGCCATTGCCACCAGTTTCTCCGGCACCTTCGGCTTCACCGGCGAAGGGCAAATTTGGGAGAAAGTCGTAACGCTGACCCGAACGGGCAACGTCCTGAAGCGCGCCGACGACGAGGGCAGCACCAGCTACAACCTCTGTCCATAAACGGGAGGCCGACATGAAGCTCTATTATTCCCCCGGCGCCTGCAGCCAGGCCGCGCACATCCTGCTGCACGAAGCGGACTTGCCGCACGACGCGGAGGCAGTCGATCTGAAGGCCCATCGCACGGCCAGCGGCGCGGACTATTATGCGATCAATACCAAGGGACCGGTTCCGGCACTGGAGATCGGTGATGAGGTGCTGACCGAAAATGGTGCGATCCTGCAATATATCGGCGACAAATCGGGCAGCGAAAGCCTGCTGCCGACCGGCGGAATGGAACGCTATCGAGTGATCGAGACGCTCTCCTACCTCGGCAGCGACGTCCACAAGAGCTTCGGCCCCTTGTGGAACCCGAACTCGAGCGACGACGCCAAACAGGCTGCCCGCGACCTGGTCGGCAAGAAATTCGACTATCTGGAACGCCAGCTCGACGGTCGCGACTATCTGATGGGACCGCTGATGACCATTGCTGACCCCTACCTCTTCGCGATGCTCGGCTGGACCGGCATGCACGGCATCGACCTTGCTCGCTGGCCGAACCTCACGGACTTTCGCAAGCGCATGGAGCAGCGTCCGACCGTGCAGACCGTACTCCGGGCGGAAGGGCTGGCAGAGAAGGCCGACGCCAGCTAGAGGCTCCGCCATGAGCTTGCCTGTCCTTCCCGCTTCCTGCTCATGATCCGCTGGATTACCGGCCTGTTGGCGGTGCTTGTCCTTGCCGCGCCGGCGGTTGCGGCAAAACGGATCGCGCTCAGTTTCGACGATGTGCCGCGTCATGCGGGGGCCTTCTACTCGCCGGATGATCGCGCCGCACGACTGATTTCCGGTCTCCGAAAGGCCGGGGTTCGCCAAGCGGGCTTCTTCGTTACCCCGGGCAATCTCGACAAGCCCGACGGTCGCGGCGGCGAGGCGCGGATCGCAAACTACGTCCGCGCCGGGCACGTCATCGCAAACCATAGTTTCAGCCACAAATGGCTCTCGCGAACCTCCGCCGCCGACTATCTCGCCGATGTCGATCGGGCCGCCGCATGGCTGAACCAGCGGCCGGGATATCGCCCTTGGTATCGCTATCCCTTCCTCGACGAAGGCCGCCGCGACCTTGTGAAGCGCGCCGAGGTGCGGGCCGGTCTCGCCGCGCGCGGCCTCGCCAACGGTTACGTCACGGTCGACAATTACGACTGGCACCTCGATGCGCTGGCGTCGAAGGCGAAACGCGAGGGCCGCGCGATCGACATGGCAGCCTTGCGCGACCTTTATGTCGAGACAATGGTCGGGGCCGCCGACTTTTACGATCGGATCGCGCGGGACGCATTGAAACGCCAGCCAGTGCAGGTGTTGTTGCTCCACGAAACCGACCTCAACGCCATGTTCATCGCCGATGTCGTCGCGGGGCTGCGCAGGGCGGGCTGGGCCATCGTGCCGATCGACCGCGCCTATCGCGATCCGATAGCCGCGCGCGAGCCGAATGGCTGGTTTACCAATGGCGGACGCGTCGCGGCTCTTGCGCAGGATGCCGGTCGCGTTCCAAAGGATTTGATTGATCCGCGCACCGACGAGGCCGTGCTGACCGCCTTGTTTGAGGAACGGGTAATGAGAAAGATAAAATGAGCCAGTTCGACCTGACCGAAGACCAGCGCCAGATCCAGGAGATGGCGCAGAAATTCACCGCCGACGCGATCACCCCGTTCGCCGCGGAGTGGGACGAGAATTACGTCTTCCCGCGCGACACCATCCGCCAGGCAGCCGAGCTTGGCTTCGGATCCATATATGTCAGCGAGGAATCGGGCGGAATCGGGCTCGGCCGCTTGGAGGCCGCGCTGATCATGGAAGCGATGGCTTATGGCTGTCCCTCGACCAGCGCATTCATCTCGATCCACAATATGGCGGCCTGGATGATCGACCGCTTTGGTTCCGACGAGGTTAAATCAAAATATCTCCCCTCGATGATCCCGATGGACCGGATCGGCAGCTATTGCCTGACCGAGCCGAGCTCGGGATCGGACGCGGCGGCATTGAAGTCCAAGGCCGTGCTCGACGGCGACCATTATGTGGTCTCAGGCTCCAAGGCGTTCATCTCGGGCGGCGGCGAGAATGAGATTTACGTCACCATGGTCCGCACCGGTGAGGATGGGCCCAAGGGCATTACAGCGCTGGTGATCGAGAAGGATATGAAGGGCGTGTCGTTCGGCGCCAACGAGAAAAAGCTCGGCTGGCACTCGCAACCAACCGCGCAGGTAAATTTCGACGAAGTCCGGGTGCCGGTCGCCAACCGCGTCGGCGGCGAAGGCGAAGGCTTCCGCATCGCGATGATGGGGCTCGACGGCGGTCGGCTCAACATCGGCGCCTGCTCGTTGGGCGGCGGCCAGCGCTGCCTTGACGAGGCGGTCAATTACACCAAGGAGCGCAAGCAGTTCGGGAAAGCGATCGCCGATTTTCAGAACACCCAGTTCACGCTGGCCGACATGGAAACCGAGCTGCAGGCGGCGCGCTACCTGCTCTATGTCGCGGCCGCCAAGGTCACCGACAATGCGCCCGACAAGTCGAAGTTCGCGGCGATGGCGAAACGGCTAGCGACCGACACCGGCAGTTCGGTCGTCGACCGCGCGCTGCAGCTTCACGGCGGCTATGGCTATTTGCAGGATTATCCGATCGAACGCTTCTGGCGTGATCTTCGGGTCCATTCGATACTGGAAGGCACCAACCAGGTCATGCGCATGATCGTCGGCCGCGAACTGACCCGCCAGTAATGAGCCGCAAACCGACGCTTCCGTTCGACCCGTTCGCCATCGCCCGCGCCACCGGCGAGGCGGCGATGGGGCTCGCCATGCGGCCGCAGGATCTGCTCGAAGTCCAGGTCGCCGCGGCGCAGCAATGGGGTGATTTCTGGACCCAGGCGCTGACCGGAATGGCCGGTGAGAAGCCCCGCGACCGACGCTTTCATTCGGCTGACTGGCAGGACGATCCTTATTATCGGTCGGTGCGCGACGCTTATTTGCTCGCCTCCAATCAGCTGCGCGAGATGGTCGCGGTGGGCGACGGGGACAGCAGCGCAAAAGCGATGAGCCGCTTCCTGCTCGACCAATATCTCAACGCGGTCTCGCCCGCCAATTTCGTGGCTACCAACCCCGATGTGATGAAGCGGGTCAAGGAGACCAACGGCGCCAATCTGGTCAACGGATTCCAGA
>JAZKHF010000258.1:0-3423 GCA_040385545.1 Pseudomonadota bacterium | reverse complement strand
AGCATCACCGGCCGCGCCGCTTCCGCCACCACTTCGCGCATGATGTGCAGGCTCTCGGCCTCCAGCCGGTCGAGATCGGTCAACGGCGGCAACGGCCTATTCCTGCTCGCTGATGTAGCGCATCAGTTCGGCCAGCGTGAACTCCATCTGGTCCTGCATCTGGCTGACCAATTCATTCTCGCGCATGCCCTCATGGTCGAGCGGCTTTGAATAGCTGTCCGAGAATGCCTTGAGGTCATCCTTGTCGAAGATGCCCCGTGCGACGAGCTTGGCGACGATCACCAGCAGTCCGTTGGTATTGGCGATATTGCCCGCTACCAGCGCCTCGTCGACCATCGACAATTGCGGGTCGTTGGCGTCTTCGTCGATGTCGGGGTCGATCTCGGGTTCGTCGTCGGTCATCATGGGCGCACTTTGGCGGAAACGAGCGGTGCTGCAAAGCCGCCCAGCGCCCCCCAGGCGATCATTTTTCCCGCCAGCGGCCGGGTGAAGGCGGCGCTCGACGAGGGCAGGTCGATCAGACTGAGGTGGTCGACCCCCGTAAGCGCGCGACGGCCGAGGGTGGCGGCGGTGCGGCCGTTGAACGCGATGGCCGCGAGATTCGGGTGGGCGGCGATGAACTCGGCCAGGGGATTGGCGCGGGCGGAGCGGATTGCGCCGTCGAGGCTACCGGGACGCTGTGCATCGGCCACCACGTCCCACAAGGCGATCCCGCGCGCAGCCAGCCGGTCGAGCCGGTCGGGATAGGCCGGCGCCGCCAATTCCTCCCCGATCGCGCCGCCCAGTAACTGCCAGAACTGGTTGGTGGGGTGCGCGTAATAGGACTGGGCCGCAAGCGATGCGTCGCCCGGCAGGCTTCCGAGCAGCAGCAATCGCGCGTCGGTCGCGCCAACCGGAGGCATGCATTCCTTGATCGTAGCCGTCATTGTTTGCCTTTCGCCTGACGCCCGCTAAGACCCTCGCCGATGGAGCCGAGCGACCTGCGCATCGCCCTGTTCTCGGGCAATTACAATTATGTCCGCGACGGGGCCAACCAGGCGCTCAACCGGCTGGTCGGCTATCTGTTGCGGCAGGGCGCGCATGTCCGCGTCTATTCGCCGGTGCGCGACAACCCCGCCTTTCCTCCGACTGGCGATCTGGTCAACGTGCCCTCGGTGCCGATCCCGCGGCGGCCCGAATATCGCATCCCCTCCTCGCTCGGTGCCGACGTACGCGCCGACCTGGAAGCGTTCGCACCGACCATCGTCCATATCTCCAGCCCCGACGTGGTCGCCCACCGCGCGGTAACCTGGGCGCGAGCGCGCGGCATTCCGGTGGTCGCGTCGGTCCACACGATGTTCGAGACCTATCTGCAATATTACGGGCTTAGCTGGGCCGAGCCGACCTTTCGTGCGATCCTTCGCCGCCTGTACCGCCGCTGCGACGCGATCGTCGCGCCGGCCGAATCGACCGCCGCCGTGCTCCACGCCCAGCGCATGAGCCGCGACATCACCATCTGGAGCCGCGGGGTCGACCGCGAGCAGTTCAATCCTGACCGCCGAAGCCTAGAATGGCGACGCGGGCTCGGCATCGGCGATGACGAGATGGTGATCGCTTTCCTCGGCCGGATCGTGATGGAAAAGGGGCTCGACGTGTTCGCCGAGGCTATCGCGGGGGCAAACCGCCGCGGCGTCGCCCCACGCGTATTGGTGATCGGCGAGGGACCGGCGCGCGAATGGTTCGCCGCCGCTTTGCCCGCCGATGCGGTGTTCGTCGGTGCAAAGACCGGGACCGATCTGGCGGTCGCACTGGCATCCGCCGACGTGTTCCTCAATCCATCGATCACCGAAGCGTTCGGCAATGTCACTCAGGAAGCCATGGCGTGCGGCCTGCCGGTGATCGCCGCCCGTGCGACGGGCGCCACCAGCCTGGTCGAGGATGAAGTCAGCGGTATGCTGGTCGATCCGCTCGAGCCCGACCAATATGGCGCGGCGATCAAGGCCTATGCAGCCGATCCGTCATTGCGTGCCCGGCACGGCGCTGCGGGCCTGGCTTTCGCCAAGACCCGAGACTGGGATGTAATCAACGGTGCGGTGATGCGACTCTACACCCGCGTGATCGAGCGGCGCCAAAGGATGGTGACGCTGTACGGGAACAGGTGGTTGCCGGGGTAATACCTCCTCCCCCTTGTGGGGAGGATTGAGGTGGGGGCGCGAGCCCTCGGGCTCGCCAACAAGAATCTTTCAGCGGCAGACGCCGCTGGCCCCCACCCTGCCCTCCCCACGAAGGGGAGGGGATTGATCCTCACCCCTCTTCTTTGCCAGACTTCGCCCGCTCGATCCGCTGTGCCGCCTGATCCAATATGTCGATGACCTCCTCCAGCAAATCCTCATTCCAGCCATCATGCGCGACGCGGTTGCGTAAGGCCGTCATCAAATTGCCGATCGCGCGGCCGATTTCGGGGCGCTGGCCGTGGCGGGTCTTCTTGCCATGGCCTTCCAGCCGCTCGATCAGATCCGCGACTTCGGCCTCATTCTCGGCCAGATGCGCGCGTCCCTCCTCTGTCGCCTCGAAGCTCTTCTTCGCGTCCTTAGACTTGACCTCGGCGATCAGGCCCATGTCCTCGAGCAGGGTCAGGGTCGGATAGACCACGCCCGGACTGGGGGCATAATCGCCCTCGGTCAGTTCCTCGATCGCCTTGATCAACTGATAGCCGTGGCGCGGCTCGTCGGCGATGAGCTTGAGCAGGACCAGCCGAAGCTCGCCGCTCTCGAACATCCGCCGACGACCCCGGGGACCACGCGGACCGCCCCCGCCACGGCTCCGACCGAAGCTGTCGCCAAAACCATCGCCGAACCCACTGCCGAAATCGACGTGAATTCCGCGTGGGCCGAAACGAAAGCCGCGTCGGGCGGGTCCCTCGCCGCACCCGCGACCGCGGCCATTTTCATTTGATTCATAATGGAATCGCATCTTAGATTCTCCTTCAAGATGCAGCTAAGATATATCTTGAGTGCATCTCCGACAAGTGGGCCGTGCAACTTTTTTGTCAAGCGCTTATTGGAAGCGGCATGGCCGACCTGTTCCCCGACGATGTACGCCAAGCGGCCGACGTTCTCCTGTCGCCTAATGCCCCGCTCGCCGAGCGGCTGCGGCCGCGCGCGCTGGACGAGGTGGTCGGGCAGGAGCACGTCACCGGCCCTGATGGCGCACTTGGGCGCATGATTGCGGCGGGAAAATTGTCGTCGCTGATCCTGTGGGGACCGCCCGGCACCGGCAAGACCAGCATCGCGCGGCTGCTGGCGGATGCGGTCGGCCTGCGCTTCGTCATGATTTCGGCGGTGTTCTCGGGCGTGGCCGACCTCAAGAAGATCTTCGCGGAGGCTCAAACCGCCGCGCGTATCGGGCAAAGGACATTATTGTTCGTCGACGAGATCCATCGCT
>JAZKHF010000257.1:0-2672 GCA_040385545.1 Pseudomonadota bacterium | reverse complement strand
TGGTGTCCTACCAGCGCCGCGCGCTCGATCTCGAAGACGACAGCGACTTCGACACCGAGAACAAGAAGTTCAAGGCCACCGAGCGTTACAGCGCCGGGTGGTATGACTTCCGCGCGCTCTACGTCAACGTTGGCGCGTAACTGACCAAGCAAGGCCCGGTGGCTTCGTAGGCCGGGCAACCCTTTCATTCGAGCGCGGTGGGAGACCCATCCTGACCACTCCGGTTGCCGCGCTTTTGCAGGAGACTACCCATGGGAACTACGCATTTCGGGCGAATCCTCCAGTCGGAGCGCGCCACCAACGTCACCGCCGCCACGCTGACCGTCACCAACGAGACGCACGCGGGGCAGGTCATCACCCTCAACCGCGCTGGCGGGATCACCGTCACGCTTCCGGCGGCTGTGGGCAACGGCGCAAGCTATCGCTTCATCGTCGGCACCACGTTCACCAGCAGCGGCATCATTCAGGTCGCCAACGCTTCGGATACGATGTGCGGCAACGCGGTCGTGTTTCAGGACGGCGGCGATACGATGGTCGGTTTCGAGGCTGGTGCTACCGCCGACACGATCACGCTCAACGGCACCACGACCGGCGGCTTGAAGGGCGCGGATATCGAGGTGATCGACATCGCGACGAACCTGTTCTGGGTCAACGTCCGCACGGCGGCGACCGGGACCGAGGCGACCCCCTTCTCGGCGGCTGTCTAGGCTATGCCGGCGGGGCGTTCTTCGCCCAAAGGCGTGTGCGATCGGTGTGGCTTTGTCTATCCGCTGCGCCGCCTTCGGAAAGAGTGGACCGGGCTTATGGTATGCCCGGAAGACTTCGACCCCCGCCCCGCCGACACGCGCCCGCCGAACATTCGGCCCGAGGGCTTGCCGATCCCGAACGCGCGGCCCGAGCCTGAGCCGATCTTCCGCGATCCGGGCGAGTATGGCGGAGATGATTTGTGAGGAATAACCCATGAGCATGACGAACGCCGCAGAAACGGCACTGTTGACACTCATCTTCAACAATACCGACTGGGCCAACGTCGGCGACGCGGCGGGTATCCAGAACAGCGCGGCGGCGGGTTCGTTCTATATTTCGCTGCATACCGCAGATCCGGGCGAGGCTGGCAGCCAGACCACCTCGGAAAGCGCCTATACCAACTATGCGCGGGTGGCGGTGGCGCGCTCGGGCGCGGGTTGGACGGTCTCGGGGGCCAACGTCTCGAACGCGGCGGCGGTGACGTTCCCGGCAGGCGGAGTCACCGGGTCGCTGGTTACGCACTTCGGCATCGGCTCGGACATCTCGGGCGCGGGCAACCTGTTCTTCAAGGGCGCGCTGACATCTTCGC
This sequence comes from Pseudomonadota bacterium, assembly GCA_040385545.1. Classification (GTDB taxonomy): domain Bacteria; phylum Pseudomonadota; class Alphaproteobacteria; order Sphingomonadales; family Sphingomonadaceae; genus Sphingomicrobium. The sequence continues at coordinate 1,336 of JAZKHF010000257.1, read as the reverse complement.
TCCAGGTCAATAGCGGCATCACGCCCGCATTTGCCATCGGCGAACTCGACGTGAACCTGGACTGATGCCCTACCACGACCGCGTGAAGGTAGCGACGGCCACCACCGGAACCGGAACGATCACGCTTGGCGCGGCAGAAAGCGGGTATCAGACCTTCGCGAACGGCGACGTGGTTGACGGCGAGATTGTCACTTACGCGATCGAGGACGGGACCGCTTGGGAGACCGGGGACGGAACATACGCCGCCAGCGGAACGACGCTCACCCGCACGCTGCGCGAGAGTTCGACCGGTTCGCTGTTGAACCTGACCGGCTCGGCGAAGGTGTTCCTGACCCCTCTTGCGACCGAGGTAAACCAGTTCGCGATCATTGGCAGAATGCTGGCCACGTCCATCGGCATGGTTTCGCTTTGAGGATATAGACGATGCCCGCCAACACCGCTCCGATCTACACCCTGACCCCGGACACCACGACCGACAACTCGACCGGGATGCCGCAAGGCAAGACGGCGGCGGCGGCGGACTACGACGGCACCGGGGCGAACAATTTCCTGATGCACACCGCCGGGGCTAACGGCTCCTATGTCCGCACGGTGGTTGCCAAGGCAAAAGGGACCAACGTCGCCACGGTCCTGCGCATTTACGTCAACAACGGCGCGACCAACGGCACGGCAAGCAACAACGGGTTTGTTGCGGAGATCAGCCTTCCCGCGACCACTGCCAGCGCGACGGCGGGCACGCCGGAGATCGAGTTCCCGATGGAGTTCGCGCTCAAGGCGGCGCACCGGCTCTACGGCGGGTTGGGAACGGCTGTCGCTGCGGGTTGGGTGTTCACGGTCATCGGCGGTCAATACTGATGCTAGGCCACCTTGGCCTGCCCCGCGACAAACTGGCGGACGTTCAGGTGTTCTTTCCGAACTCGCCCGCCGCAGGCGTGGGCTGGGCGAAGTGGCGCAAGCGTCGCGGCGTCAGCATGGTGTCGATCTTCATGCTCGGTGGCGGTGGTTCGGGCGGCAACGGCGTCGTCGGGGCCAACTCGACGGCGGCGGGCGGAGGCGGCGGTGGTTCGGGGGGGCAATCGACGCTCACGATTGCTGCGGACCTTCTGCCGGAAACATTGTTCGTTCTCGCCGGAGTCGGCGGGATTGCGCCGGTCGGCGCGGGGCAGGCGTCGCGCGTATCTTTCAGTGCATCCACGAACTCGGTTGACCAGCTTTTGACGGCCAACGGCGGGACGGGGGGAGGCAACGGCTCTGCCGGGACGGGCGGCGCAGCGGGGGCAGCGGCGGGTGCGCAGAATACCGGCAACAATCCGATGTGCGTCGCGGGCCTTACTTC
>JAZKHF010000256.1:0-1542 GCA_040385545.1 Pseudomonadota bacterium | reverse complement strand
AATCGTTCCGGGCGCGCCATTTTCCAACATCACAACTCAGTGCCGCTTCAGCCCAATGTTTCGAGCAGCCTCGGCAAATTGCTCGCCGCCGCCATGGTCGCTTCCTTCAGACGCTGCAGGATGGCCTGGCGCGGCGCATTGTCCGCCGCCACCTGTTTTGCGATCCGCGCATAGCCTTCCAGTCGCGAACTGTTGGTCCAGGCTCGAACGTCGGGATCGCGGGCCGCTTCCAGCCGGTTGGAATATTCGATCGCCGTCGATCGGATGAAGTCATCGACCGTATCCGGCAGCTGCATCGGCGTGGTGAAGCGGTTCTTCCGGGCGTCATCGTCGGGCTGGGCCGCCTCCAGGAACGCAATCAAGGCGGCGCTGAAGGGGATCAGGGGAATGCGCAGCATCTGCAGTGTGATACGATTGCCCGCAAATACCGGAATTGCCGGCTTGCGAACCAGCGCGCTCGCGGTGCAGTCGACATAAAGCGTCTCTCGCGGGCATTCGGCTTCGCCCTGCTGCAGGCGCAGCCCTTTCGCCGTAATCTCCTCGACGCGCCCCATGCGAATCTTCCGCCCGACCGATTGTAGCAGTTGCAGCTCCGTTTCCGATACGGTTGCGGCGTGGAACATCGCCGGCTCGACCTCGGGGTCGAGCCGAAGCCAAAGGTTCGCGGCTTCCATTCGATGCGCCAGGTCTTGCGCCGAATCGGCCTCGGCAATCGCCTGCCGGTTGGCGACGAAGCCTTCGAACACCGGCTCGAAAAATTCGCTGCCGGGCTGAGTGGAGGCGCGGTTGACCAGCCAGGAATCGCGCGGGATCACCCAGGTCACGCGGTCCGGCGTGACCCCGTTGACCAGCAACCAGACGCAGGCGTCCATCGCGGTCTTCCCGGCCCCCAGCACGCAAAAATGCGCCGCGCCGACGGCCCGCCGTGGCAGGTCGTTGGGCGGAATGCAGTCCACGCTGTCGGCGACTGCGAATTTGCGGACATGGGTCTGCGGAACCGAATTGGTGTAATAGGATGCATCGACGATCTTGCGGCGGACGTCGACCTCGGTCCGCTCGCCCGACAGCAGCGAGCGGATCGCGCCGTCGTCGGTGACCTCGCTCAGCGGAACATAGCGCACCCGGCCCGAAGCAAGCAGTCGCTCGCGCATCAGGCCGTGCAGATAATGGACGATCTGCGGTCCGTCCGCGAGGGTCATGAAGCCCTTGTTCGGTCCGCTCTCGTCGATCTGGAAGTCCGATAGCTCGCGCGATTGCACCCCGTAGAAGGACGACGGCTGGTGCAGTCGCACGAACGGATAAGCGTCGTTCCAATGCCCGCCGGGGGCATGGCGCTTGTCGACCAGAGTGATGTGGGCGTCGCTGCTGGTCAGCATTTCATCGGCGAACGCGAGGCCGGACACGCCAGCGCCGATAATAAGATAATCGGTCTCGATTGGCATCCCTATGCCGCGACCGACCGGCGGCTTACGCGCTGAGCGCGGTCGGCAGGCAGGCTTCGGCGCGAAGGGCGAAATCCTGGGCCAGTTTGGCGTGCCAATC
>JAZKHF010000255.1:0-12978 GCA_040385545.1 Pseudomonadota bacterium | reverse complement strand
CCACCGGCCACCCCAGCTTCGTCATGTCGGCCAGCTTCACCAACCAGACGCTCGCCCAGATCGAGCTTTGGACCAAGGCCGAGAATTACGGCAACGACGTCTACGTCCTGCCCAAGCATCTCGACGAGAAGGTCGCCGCGCTCCACCTCGACAAGCTTTCGGTCAAGCTGACCAAGCTGAGCGACAAGCAGGCGGCGTACATCGGCGTTCCCAGCGAAGGCCCGTTCAAGCCGGATCATTATCGCTACTAAACGCGTTCGAGGACAAGAATGAGGGGTGGTGGATCAGCCGATCCGCCGCCCTTTTTCTTTCTTCCCTCCCGCCCTATGACCGTGCGCATGTCGGGCGGTGCCATCTCCTCATGACCATCACTTCCGGGCTTGCCACGGTCATCATCATTGTTGCTGCCTTCTGGGTGGCAATCGCGGCATTCCTGATGATCCTTGCCAGTCGCCGCATCAGCCGCGCCAATGCCCTGCTCGGCGGCGCGCGATCGGTGGCCTCGTTGCTCCGTTCCGTCCCGGCGCGACCGTTGATCGTTCGGCAGGATGGCGGGATCGAGAGTGACAGTCTCCTCCAGCGTGACCTCGGCTTGGCTCAGATGCCCGATCACCTCGACCAGATGTCGGTCGACGATAGCGGGATCGACCCCGACGACCTTGCCGCGCTCAAGGATGATGTGCAGTCGGCGGCGGTCAGCGGAAGCGCCATTGCACGGCAAGTGCGCATTACCGGCACCGATCGCGCGGTCGAGGTGCGCGGCGGCCTGGCCCCGCCGCCCTACGCCGCGGGGACATTGCTGCTGTGGCTGTTCGACGCCACCGGGGCGGAGGCGGAGCGGCTTAAGCTGGCCACGCAATTGTCCCGGACCGAAGCCGCGCTCGACGCGCTCACACACCTGATCGAAAGCGCGCCGTTCCCAATGTGGTATCGCGGTCCGGATATGACACTCGGCCTGGTCAACTCCGCCTTCGTCACGGCGGTCGAGGGACGCGACGCGGCGGAAGTGATCGCGCTCGGCAGTGAATTGATCGACAGTCCTGGCAACCAGGGTGCCAAGGCCGGAGCCGCGGCCGCGCTGGAAGGTGGGCGTCCCTATATCCGCAACCAGCCGGCGACAATCGGCGGCGAGCGACGGATGCTGAAGCTGGTCGACGTGCCGCTTCCGACCGGCGCGGTCGCCGGTTTCGCCATCGACATCCAGGATCTCGAAGATGCGCGCTTCGACTTGGCGCAGAACCTCCTGTCACAGCGCGAGCTCGCCGACCGCATGACCGCAGCCGTGGCGCAATTCGATTCCAATCGCTCGCTGTCCTTCTTCAACCAGCCATTCGCGACCATGTCGCAGATCGATCCCAATTGGCTGAACGAGAATCCCGAGTTTGATCGGCTCCTGGAACAGATGCGCGAGAATGGCCGGTTGCCCGAAGTCCGCGACTTCCCGTTGTGGAAAAACGAGCGGCGCGACTGGTTCCTGTCACCCGAGGAGGCGTTTACCGAGGACTGGATCCTGACCAATGGCGATCATTGGCGGGTGGTCGCGCAGCCGCTGCCCGACGGCGGCCTACGCCTGATCCTGGAGGATCGCACCGAACAGGTTCGGCTCGCCTCGTCGCGCGACACCCTGCTGCGGGTGCGCACCGCCACGTTCGACAATCTGTTCGAGGCGATCAGCGTGTTCGCGTCCGATGGCCGACTCTATCTTTGGAACAGACGCTTCTGCCAGGTGTGGGATCTGGACGAGGAATGGCTTGGCAGTCATCCGCGGGTTGATGAACTGGTACCGGTGATGGCCAAGAAACTGGTCAACCCGACCGCCGCCGCACAGGTCCGCGAGATGGTCCGCGATACCACCACCGGGCGCCAGTCGGGCACCGGCCGCGTGTCGATGACCGATGGCCGCCACTTTGAATTCGCCGCCGTTCCGTTGCCCGATGGCAACGCACTGTTCACGATGGTCGACGTCACCGATTCGACCCGGATCGAGGCGGCGCTTCGCGAACGCGCCACCGGGCTGGAGGAGGCCGACAAGGTCAAGACCGACTTTGTCGCGGGGATGAGCTATGAGCTACGCACCCCGCTGACTTCGATCGGCGGTTTTGCCGAGATGTTGGCGCAAGGATATGCGGGGAAATTGCCTCCGGCGGCGTCCGATTATGTCGATGCGATCCTGGAATCGGTCGAGCGGCTGGCGAAGTTGATCGACGATGTCCTCGACCTGACCCAGGGCGACCGCAAGGGCGTGGTGCTGGATCGCGAGCGGATCGACATGGCCGGGTTGTGCCGCACCGTTGCAGAATCGATCGCTCCCCGCGCGACCGACCGCAAGCAATCGCTCAAGCTGAATATCGACGATTCAGCCGGCGTGGTGATCGGCGATGCCCGACGATTGCGCGAATCCCTGGAACATGTGCTTCGCAACGCGGTGGCCTACACTCCGAGCCGCGGCAAGATCGTACTCGCGGCTTCGGGCGACGACCAGAATGTGACGATTACGGTGACGGACAACGGCCAGGGGATCGCGAAGGAGCATCAGCAGGACGTCTTCACCCGCTTCCACCGCATTGGCGGGGTCGGAAAGGGCGACGCTGCACTCGGTCTCGGCCTACCGCTGACCCGCCAGTTCATTGAGGCGCACGGTGGGACGGTCGGTCTGGAATCGGCGGTGGGGACGGGGACCAAGGTGACGATGGTCGTTCCCCGCGCGCCGCAATGAAGCTCGCCGACGAAGCTGAGACGGGCGAAATCGCCAAGCAGCTGGCCGGCCGGTTGAAAGGAGGGGACGTGGTAACGCTGTCGGGTGGACTGGGAGCAGGGAAAACCACATTCGTCCGGCATGTGCTGGCGGCGCTCGGCCATGACGGCGAGGTTCCAAGCCCCACGTTCGGGATCGTCATTCCCTACGAGCAGTTGATCCCCTCTGTCTGGCATGCTGATCTCTACCGCCTCGAGGATTCGTCGGAGCTTGCTGAAATCGGCCTCGATTCGATCGACGATGATGCCGTGCTGCTAGTCGAATGGCCCGATCGTGCAGGCCCCGGCGCTTGGCCCGACGCCCTCCGCCTGACGCTCGAGGTCACCGGACCGGAGCAGCGCCGCTTGACAGCGGAAGTCCCGGCGGCATGGGGAGGGCGATGGCCACCGCCCCCCACAGCCCAATGATTCCGCCCGCCGGCACCACTCAGTTCCTCGCCCGTTGCGGCTGGGGCGACGCGCGGGTCGAGCCTCTTGCCGGTGACGCCTCGTTCCGTCGTTACTTTCGTGTGATCGGCGAACAGCGACAGGCGGTGCTGATGGACGCGCCGCCGCCTCACGAGGATCCGCGACCGTTCATTGCGGTCGCCGAATGGCTGGCGTCGATCGGGCTGACCGCGCCCGAAATCCTCGCCCGCGATCTCGACCAGGGGCTGCTGCTGCTTGGCGATCTCGGCGACGCGCGCCTTCGCGAAACGCTCGACGAGGCACCGACTCGCCAGGAAGAATTGTATAGTCTCGCCACCGACTTATTGGTTCAGCTCCACGCCAGTCCGCCGATGCCCGGTCTGCCGCCGCACGGGCTCGACCAATGGCTCGACGAACTGATGCTGTTCACCGACTGGTATGCCCCCACGGTCGGTCTCGACCTGAACCGCGATAGCTGGCGCGCGGCGTGGACCGAGGTGCTGAGTCCGGTGGCGAGCGACCGGCTCGGACTAGTGACGGTGCTGCGCGATTATCATGCCGAAAATGTCATGCTGGTGGAGGGCCGCGAGGGCGTGGCACATCTCGGCCTGCTCGATTTCCAGGACGCGCTGGCGGGGCATCCGGCCTACGATCTCGCGTCGGTGCTGGAGGATGCGCGACGCGATGTTCCGCCGGCGATCGAACGCGCGATGCTCGACCGCTACGTCGCAGCGACCGGCAATTCGCAGGATTTCGAGCGCGCCTATTGGGCGATCGCCGCCCAACGCAACACCCGCATCCTCGGCGTCTTCGTCCGCCTTTGGAAACGCGACAACAAGCCGCATTATCGCAGCTTCCAGCCGCGAATGTGGGGCCTGCTCGAACGCGATCTTGCCGCGCCGGGGCTGGAGCCGCTGCGCCGCTGGTTCGACGCCAACGTCCCCGCCGACAGACGTGCCGCCTTCTGGAGCGACGCCAAATGACCGCCCGCCGCTCGCTCCGTCTGCGTCCGGAAATTGCGGCCGAGGTGCCCGATACGGCGATGGTCATGGCGGCGGGGCTGGGCAAGCGCATGCGGCCGCTCACCGCCTCGCGGCCCAAGCCGTTGGTCGAATTGGCGGGCAAGCCATTGATCGACCATGTCCTCGACCGGCTGCGCGCCTCGGGCGTCAGCAAGATCGTGGTCAACGTCCACTATCTCGCCGACTCGCTCGAAGCCCATCTCGCCACCAAGGCCAAGGATTTCGACGTCACCATCTCCGACGAGCGCAAGCTGTTGCTCGAAACCGGCGGCGGGCTTGTCCAAGCGGCGCCGATGATCGACTGTGACCCATTCCTGGTGGTGAACAGCGACAATTACTGGATAGATGGTCCCGCCGACGGGTTGAAACTGCTCGCCAGCGGGTGGGACGATGACAAGATGGACGCGCTGCTGCTGCTGGTGCCGCAGGCGCGCGCCGGTAACCACCGCGGGCAGGGCGATTTCCGAATGGATCGCTTCGGCCGGCTCAGTCGCCGCGCCCGATCGCGCGTCGCGCCCTACGTCTTCACCGGCATCCAGATGATCTCCAAGCGGCTTCTCGTCGACGCGCCCGCCGGGCCGTTTTCGACCAACATTTTCTGGGATCGCGCGATCGAGGCGGGCCGATGCTTCGGGCTGGTTCATCAGGGCATGTGGTTCGACGTCGGCACCCCCAAGTCGATCAAGGATACCGAGGCGGCGCTGGCCAATGAGTAACGGCGCGCCTTCGCCAAGGCCGACCGTCTTCACCATTCCGGCGCACCGCAGCTTCGCCGATTCGCTCGCCGCCGGACTGATTGTGCGCCACGACCGCGATCCGATGGCGCTGGCAGGCGGGCGGATATTGCTGCCCAACAATCGCGCCGTCCGCGCGCTGACCGAAGCATTCGTTCGCGCGTCGGGCACAGGCATCGTCCTCCCGCGCCTGATCGCGATCGGTGACCCCGATCTCGACGACCGGATCGGCGGTGCGCTCGACCCTGCGGATAGCGCCGATCCTGTCCCGCGCGCAATCGACCCGCTGGCGCGGCAATTGGCGCTGGCGGGGATCGTCCGGCGCGGCGGGGAGGGGGCGGCGGAAGCGATGCGCCTTGCAGCCGACCTGGCGCGCACGCTCGACGCGCTGACCATCGAGGAAGTGTCCGCGACCCGTCTTGGCTCGATCGACCTGGAAACCGAGGACCTCGCCGGCCACTGGCAAAAGTCGCTCGACCGGCTGCAGGCGATCATCGCCGCCTGGCCCGCCGAACTGGCGCGGCGCGGGGCGATCGACCTGACCGATCGCCGCAACCGCTTGATCCGTGCCACCGCCACCCGCTGGGCAAGCAAGCCGCCGACCGGGTTCACCATCGCCGCCGGAATCACCACCGCCGCGCCCGCTGTCGCCGCCTTGCTGCGCACGGTGTCCCGGATGGAGGGCGGCGCGGTCGTGTTGCCCGCACTGGCGCTGGCCGACGTGATGAGCGACGAGGAATGGGATGCGCTCGGCCCCGACGAGGACGGGAAAGGCGAAGAGAGCCATCCGCAATTTCATCTCAAGCTGTTGCTCGATCGGATCGACGTCGCGCGTGGCGAAGTCGAGCAATGGCGCGGCGGCGGGCGAGCGGCGTCACCCGCCGTGCGCGGACGCGCCGTCGCCAATGCCATGACCGCGGCCGACTTCAGCGACAAATGGAGCCGCCTGCCCCCGCGCGAGCGCCGCCTGACCGGGATCCGCGCCGCCGAACTGGCCGATCCGGCAAGCGAGGCGATGGCGATCGCCATCGCGCTCCGCCAGTCGCTCGAAACCCCCGAGCAGACCGCCGCCTTGGTGACCCCCGACCGGATGCTCGCCTCGCGAGTATCCGCGTTGCTCGGGCGGTGGGGGATCGAGGCTGACGACAGCGCCGGACGCCCGTTGTCACAGGCACCAGCCGGAACGCTTTTGCTCGCCATCGCGAGCGCGGCAGCGGAGGGCATGGCACCGGTGGCGATGCTAGCCTTGGTCAAGCATCCTTTGGTCGGCGGGGAGGGCGGCGAACGGCAGGACTGGCTCGCCGCGACCCGCCTGCTCGACCGCTGGCTGCGCGGACCGCGCCCGGCGGCGGGCCTCGCCGGGCTCGATGCGCAGTTCGCCAAAACCGACGCGGAAACCGCCTGGGCCGCGGTTCGCCCCGCGCTCGAACCGGTCGAGCAAATGCGCGCCCCGCTCAGCCTGTCCGCCTTCGCCGCCGGCCTGCGCGAAGCCGCGACCGAACTGGCCGGGCCGCGCGCCTGGTCGGGGGCGGACGGCCGGATGGCGGCGCAACTGGTCTCCGAGCTGGAAACCGAGCCAGATGCCGCGACCTTGATGCTTGACGAGACCGAATGGGTACCGCTGCTGCGCGACCTTCTCGACGTGCAGCCGGTACGCCCCGCTTACGGTGGCCATCCGCGGATCTTCATCTGGGGCCTGCTCGAAGCGCGGCTGCAGCATGCCGATCTGATGATCCTCGGTGGGCTCAACGAGGGTGTTTGGCCGTCGCTTCCCGCGCCTGATCCGTGGCTCGCACCCAAAATTCGCAGAGTCCTCGGCCTGCCAGGCCTCGAATTTCGAACCGGCCTATCGGCGCATGACTTCGCCTCTGCGCTCGGCGCCCCGCGCGTGCTGATCACGCGGGCGCGGCGCGATTCCAAGTCGCCGACCGTAGCTTCGCGCCTGTGGCTCCGCCTGATGGCGATGACCGGCGGGCTGGCGCGCGATCTGATGCTCGAGCGGATGGTCGCCGCGATCGACGATCCGGGCGAGCCGCAACCCGTCGGTCGTCCCGCGCCGTCGCCCCCCGCCGACGAACGCCCGCGCAAGATATCGGTCACCCAGGTCGACCGGATGAAGGCCGACCCCTTCGCTTTCTATGCCAGCGCGATGCTCGGGCTGAACCGGCTCGATTCGGTCGACGCCGATTATAGCGCCGCATGGAAAGGCAGCGCAGTACATGAGGTGCTGGAGGATTGGCTGCGCGAAACCAATTGCGATCCCGATGACCTGGTCGATCGCGCCAAGAAGCTGGTCGCGGGGGATGCCATCCACCCGATGCTTCGCGCTTTGTGGCAGCCGCGCCTGATCGAGGCGATCCAGTGGATAGCGGAGCAGGAGCGCGCCAACCGCGCCGACGGTCGTGCGCCGATCGTCGCCGAAGCCAAGGGTGAGACCATCCTCGGCGGAGTCACCCTCCATGGCCGCGCCGATCGCATCGACCGGATGGCCGACGGGCGGCTTGCGATTATCGACTACAAGACCGGCCAGCCACCCCAGCCCAAGGCGGTCGACGCCGGCTTCGCGCTACAGCTCGGCCTGCTCGGGCTGATCGCCCGCGACGGCGGGTTCGGCGATGCGAAGGGCGAGCCGGGCGCGCACGAATATTGGTCACTGGCGCGCGACACGCGCGGCGGTTTCGGCAAGATTTACGCGCCCGATGCCAAGGTCGGCGCCGACGAATTCCTCGCCACCTCGCTGGCCCATTTCCTGGCCGCCGCCGCCGACTATCTGACCGGCGACAAGCCGTTCACCGCCAAGCTGCACCCGGCGTTCGCGCCTTATGGCGATTATGACCAGTTGATGCGGCTCGACGAATGGTACGGCCGCGAGTGAGGTCTATTTGCCTTTCGGCTTCTTGACCTTGGAGGCATAGAGCAGGGCCGCGACGATCGCCGCCGATCCGATCCCGACCGCGACCCCGGCCTTGACCAATTTGGTCCGCCGCTCGCCGCCTTCTTCGTCGTCCCGCTCGCTCATTCGTCTCTCCTGTGTTGCTCATCGTGATATTCCAGCCTGCCCGTCTTGGGAAGCGCAAGCGGACTTGCTAGGGGATCGCCATGTCGCGTCGCCTCAAACCCTTGCCCGTCCTCGAAGGCGAGCAACGGCGCGCGGTCGATCCGTCGGCCCATGCCGCGGTCACCGCGTCGGCGGGCACCGGCAAGACCCAGGTGCTGACCGCGCGCGTGTTCCGCCTGCTGCTCGGCGGAGTGCGGCCCGAGACAATCCTGTGCCTCACCTTCACCAAGGCCGGCGCGGCGGAAATGGCCAATCGCATCGGCGAGCGGCTGGCTGCCTGGGTGCGGATGCCCGATGCCGATCTGCGCAAGGAACTGTTCGCATTGGGCGAGGACAATAGCCCACCAATGCTCGACCATGCCCGCCGCCTGTTCGCGCGGGTGCTGGAGGCGCCGGGCGGGCTTCGGATCCAGACCATCCACGCCTTCGCCCAGACCCTGCTCGCGGCCTTCCCGGCGGAAGCCGACATAACCCCCGGCTTCCGTCCGATCGAGGGCCGCGCCGAGCAAGAGCTTGCGCGCCGCACATTGGCCGATCTGGTGGCGAGCGCGGAGAGCAATTGCGACGACGGCCTGATCGCCGACATCCAGGCACTGTCGATGCGGTTGGGGGAGGAGGGGGCGATCTCCTACCTCGCCGATTGTGCGCGCAAGGCCGAGGCATTCGCCGGCTTGGGACCGCGCGATGCGATCGAGCCCTTGCTACGTGAGTTGGTCGGATTGCCCGCTGACGATGTGGCGGACTTCCTCGCCAATGCCTGCCACGACGATAGTTTCGACTGCGCTTTGCTGCGCAGCATTTCGGCGGCCAATGTCGGCTGGGGGACCGCCACCGGACGCGGCTATGTCGACGCGATCGAGGATTGGCTGGCGCTCGATCCGGCGGGTCGGCTCGATGCGCTTCATCTGGTCGTCAGAGTGGTGATGAAGGCCGATGGCGAGCCGCGCGGAGTCACCAGCGGCCAGTTGAAAGCGGATCCCGATTATCAGCAATTGAGCGACGACGCGCACGGTATGCTCGCCTGGCTCGTGGGGATGAAAAGCGCCGCCGGACTGGTCGCGGTGCAGGCCGCGGGGCTGCGCGCGGGGCAGGCCTATGCCGCTGACTACACCCACGCCAAGCAGGCAGCGGGCGTGGCTGATTTCGGCGACCTTATCGCCTGGACTCGCCGCCTGCTTGAAACAGCGGGCATGGGCGAGTGGGTGCGGTTCAAGCTCGACCGCCGGACCGACCACATCTTGGTCGACGAGGCGCAGGATACCAACGCCGACCAATGGGCGATCGTGAAAGCGCTGGCGGGGGAATATTTCACCGGGTCGAGCGAGACCGAGCGGCGCTGGCGGACCCTGTTCATGGTCGGCGATTTCAAGCAGGCGATCTTCCGCTTCCAGGGCACCGACCCGCAGGAATTCGAGGCCATGCGCCGCTACACCCGCGACGCCGCCGCCGCGCTGGACGACAGCGAAGAACGGGTGCGCGAGTTTCGCGAATTGTCGATCAACGCCTCGTTCCGTTCGTCGCCCGCGGTGCTCGACGTGGTCGACGCGATGATAGCCGAGGTCGGGCACGAGGCGATGGGCCTGCCCGATCGGCCCGCGCGCCACGCCGCCTTCCACGCCGACCGCCCGGGGCGGATCGAATGGTGGCCGGCCTTCATGGTCGATGAGGCCGAGGAGGATGCTGGCGAGGAAGGCTGGCTCGACGAGAGCGAGCGCAAATATGCCTCGCACCTCGCCAAGACCGTCCGCCAATGGCTCGACGACGCGCCGGTCATGGCCAGCACCGGGCGGCCGTTGTCGGCGGGCGACGTGCTGATCCTGGTCCGCAGCCGCGGCGAGCTGGCGTCGCTGTTGGTCGCGCGCCTGTTCGCCGAGCGGGTGCCGGTGGCGGGGATCGACCGGCTCCATCTGCATCGGCCGCTGGCGGTCAAGGATCTGCTCGCCGCGGTCGGTTTCGCGGTCCAGCCGCTCGACGATCTGACGCTCGCCAATCTGCTCGTGTCGCCATTGATCGGATGGGACCAGCAGCAATTATACGATCTCGCCAAGGGCCGCGGTAAAAAGCCGCTCTGGTCGGTGCTGCTCGGCCGTGATGGCGAGGGCGGCGCCGTCGACGAAGCGCTGGCCAAGCTCCGCCAATTGCTCGCCATGGCCGATTACACCACCCCCGCGCGTTTCCTCGAAACCATCCTCTCCGGCCCGCTCGACGGTCGGCGCAAATTGCTCCATCGGCTCGGACCCGAAGCGCGTGACCCGATCGAGGAATTGCTTTCGGCGGCGCTCGAGTTCGAGCGCGACGACGTCAACTCGCTCGACCGCTTCCTCGCCTGGTTCGGGCGCGGCGATGTCGAGATCAAGCGCGACCCCTCGGCCCCGATCGATGCAGTGCGGGTGATGACGGTGCATGGCGCCAAGGGGCTCGAGGCGCCTCTGGTGATCCTGGCTGACGCGACCGCCGATCCGTCGAAGCTCGGCGCGTCCAATCCGCCGCTCGATTTCCCCGTCGATGGCAAGAATTTGCCGCTGATCCGGCCGAAGAAAGCCGAGCGCTGTGACCCATTCACGGCGCTGATCGAAGATGAGGAGAAGCTCGATCTCGCCGAGCATTGGCGCTTGCTCTACGTCGCGCTGACCCGGGCGCGCGAGCGGCTAGTGGTGGCGGGGGTTACCAAGAAGAAAGCCGTTGCCGACAGCTGGCATGCGCGGGTCGAGCAGGCGATGATTGCGGTCGGGGCGACGCGCGATGGCGAGGATGGGCCGTTGGTGTTCGAGGCAAAGGGCGAAGCGAGGCGGGCAAGGGCCAAGGTCGATCGTCGGCCAGCGACGGTGCTTCCCGACTGGCTCAGGCAACAAGCGCCCGAGGAAAGCCGCCCGCCGCGGCCGCTGGCACCGTCGGGGCCGGACCGCGACACCATTCCTTACCCGCCGCCGAAGCCAGGCGAGATTGATGCGGCGCGGCGGGGGAGTTTGCTGCATTTGCTGTTCGAGCGACTGCCGGGGGTGGCTCCCGAGGATCGGTTAGCGGCGGCGGACCAGTGGCTCGAGGTGTCGGGGGGAGTGGAGGAGGTCGCACTGCGAGCATTATATGCGGTGACGGTGTGCGACATTTTACAACATGCTGATTTTAAGGACGTCTTTAGCGGAAACGCACTGGTTGAAGCACCCATTGCGGCGGTGCTGGAGGACGGGCGGGTGATCGCGGGGACGGTCGACCGGCTGCTGGTCGAGGAGGGGCTCGTGCGTGTGATCGACTTCAAGACCGGCGCGTTCGTCCCTGATACGGCTGCCGACGTGCCGACGTCGCACCGCAACCAGATGGCCGCCTATGTCGAGGCACTGAAGGTGATTTTCCCCGGCCGGAGCGTCGAGGCGGCGCTTCTGTATACCTCGGGACCGAAAATGATCGCGCTGCCCGGTTGAGGATCGCCATCTGCGCGCCCATATGGACGTCAAATCAAAGGAGTCATTTATGGGAACGCGCAGCGTCACCGATCAGAGTTTTGCTACCGACGTATTGGGCGCCGACAAGCCGGTGCTGGTCGATTTCTGGGCCGAATGGTGCGGCCCGTGCCGCATGATCGCCCCGGCATTGGAGGAAATCGCCGGCGAAATCGGCGACAAGGTCGACATCGTGAAGCTCAACATCGACGAAAATCCGGAAACCCCCGGCGCCTATGGGGTCCGCGGAATCCCGACCATGGTATTGTTCAAGGGAGGCAAGCCCGTCGCCCAGAAGGTCGGCGCCGCGCCTCGCAGCCAGATCCAGCAATGGCTTGAATCCGAGATTTGAGGGCGGAACCGACGCTCTGAACGTTGGGTTCGGCCATTTGCTGGCCGGCGGTCTCTGCCTCAAGCGAATTGCGCGGGGGCTTGCGACTGTCGCCGTCGGCGGCGCAGTGCGAAGCCGATCATTCCGAAGCCGGCGAGCATCGTCGCCCAAGTCGAAGGCTCGGGGACCGGGGCGATGGCCGACACAACGTTGTGACGCAGCCCCGCCAGGCCGATCCCGGTCAGGTCTTCGTTCCAAATCGAGATGCCGCGAACGTCCGCCACGCCGCCATCGCGAAGAAAACCGAATGCGGCGGTCAGCGGCAAATTGTTGAGCGCGATCGACTGGATCAAGGTTCCGTCGACGCGGAAAAAGCCGATCGTCGCGGTGCCGCTATGGCCGCCCGCCAGCCGGAAACCGAATTCCGCCTGGTCGGATGAGAACAATAGCGACACCGCGCCTTCGCCGATCGCATCGGACACCGGGAACCCGGCCGGTCCATTGCCGCTCAGAACAGGTCCTGGGGGTGCCTGGAAAAAGGTCAGATTCTGGCCCGCGGCCCCCGCCATCAAGGTCAGGCCGGGCATCGGTGTCCCGCTCAGTACATCGAAATTCCCTGACGGAGTTACGGTTTGCCCGGCGAAGTGCTCTCCGAATGCCACGCCGTCCACGACCAGAATTCCATCATAGTTGGTTCCCGGCGGCGGGCCGCCGACGACATCACTGAACGAAATGAATTCGGTCCCGGTCAACGAGGTATAATCGACCTGCGCGATTTGCGCGGGAAGTGCGGACGCGCACGACAGGCCGGCAATTGTCAGGAGGGAAAGCCCGTGCTTGCGCAAAATCTTGTGCTGGGTCATCTTCGTCAGTCCTTCTTCTGTCGGCCGGAGCCGGTTGTCAGGACGCAGGACCGATATGCTTGGCCTTGCGCTTCGGCCTGATGCGCCAACGTCGCCGGTCACGCCGATGATGAAGGAATGACGGTAAGCTGACGAACTTCGGATCGAGGGGAATTCAGGCGGATGGTGACCGAAACGGCCGCGTACATCACGACCGCCGATCTGGCGTCGAGGGACGATTTCACCCTTGGGCGAACGGTCGTCAGTCCATCCCGGCGAAGCGTGACGGGTCCGGGCGGAACGGCGTTGGTCGAGCCGCGCGTGATGCAGGTTCTGGCGGTGCTGGCCGAGGCCGCGGGCAATGTCGTGACCCGCGATCTGCTGTTCCGCCG
>JAZKHF010000254.1:0-1920 GCA_040385545.1 Pseudomonadota bacterium | reverse complement strand
GCAGGCCGCGCCAGATCGTTCATCGCGGCATCGACAATCGCGAACGGGAGATTGCCGCCGCCCGGTTTCACGCGGATCACGCGGGTGAGCAAAACCCCGGCATTGCCTGCAATCACGCGGCCTGGCTCAAACATTAGCCGGACGTCCCAGCCCTTGGTTACGCGTTCGACCATCGCGCCGTAATCGGCTGGTTCGGGCGGGTTGTCGCCCGAATGATAGCGCACGCCAAGCCCGCCGCCGAGATCGACATGGGTGATTTTATGTCCGGCCTCGCGCAGCTCGCGCAGCAGCGCGCCGATCTTTTTGAACGCAGTTTCCAGCGGATCGAGGCTGGTGAGCTGGCTGCCGATATGGAGCGCGACACCGCGCATGTTGAGGCCTGGCAACGCCGCCAGACGGCTGTAAATGGCAACCGCCTTGTGCAGCCCGACACCGAATTTATTGTCGGCCTTGCCGGTCGATATCTTCCCGTGGGTTCCGGCATCGACATCAGGGTTGATCCGCAGCACAGCTGCGGCGCGCCGGTTGGTGATTTCCGCTATGGTCGAAAGCTCGCGGCCTTCTTCTTCGCTTTCGATGTTGAACTGGCCGATTTCGGTTTGCAGTCCCTGGATCATTTCGTCAGCAGTCTTGCCGACGCCTGAAAAGACGATGTCCTCGGGCTTCATCCCTGCCGCCAGCGCTCGGTCGAGTTCGCCGCCCGACACCACATCGGCGCCGTAACCCTGCTTCGCGAGGATTTTCAGGACCGCGAGGTTGGGATTGGCCTTCACCGCAAAGGCGATATGCGGATTGTCGAGGCCAGAAAGCGCATTGCGGAACACCTGCGCGTGACGCTCGAATGTAGCCCTGGAATAAACATAGACCGGTGTGCCGACGGCGGCGGCGATGTCCGGCAAGGCCACTTGCTCGGCGTGAAGCACGCCATTGTGTAATTCGAAATGGTTCATGGGAGAATGATTTAACCTGTTGTGGGTTTTTCTATGGGTTCGGCGGCCGGTTCGGGCATCGGCGTCGGGTCAAAGCCCGGCGGCAGGTCGAACGGATCGTCTTCGCGCCGTTCGGATCGGCGGAGCAGCTCGTCGCTTCGCCCTGGGCGGGCCTGTACCGACGGGGTGGAGAGCGCTTCGGCAGACTGCTCGCTGGACTGGCCGTATGCTTTGGGCGGCGGGCTTTGGCCAGTCCGCGGCTCGAGGTCGCCGACCTTGCCGCAGGCGGCGAGCGAAAGCGCCGCAATGAATGCGTAGGCAGATTTGCGACTCATAGCCCAAGTTCCTTTTTGGCGGCGGCGATGGCTTCTCTTACGCGAACCGGCGCGGTGCCGCCAGCGCTGGTCCGGCTGGCAACCGATCCGGCGACCGAAAGGTCGGGCAGGCTGGTTCCGGCCAGATGCGCATCGACCGCCGCGAGATCGTCTGTGGTGATAGCGTCGAGCCCGATCCCGCGCGCTTCGCACGTCTTGACGACAGAGCCGGTGACATGATGCGCCTCGCGAAACGGCAGTCCGTGTTCACGCACCAGCCAGTCGGCGAGGTCGGTCGCGGTCGAAAAGCCCGATGCTGCAACCTCGCGCATCCGATCGGTGTTGAAACTCACATTTTCAACCATTCCGGTCATCGCCGCAATCGACAGCGCCAGCAGGTCGTAGGCTTCGAACAAAGGCGGCTTGTCGTTCTGCATATCCTTCGAATAAGCCAGCGGCAGGCCCTTCATCGTTACCATAAGTGCGGTCATGCAGCCCACGATGCGTCCGGCATGGCCGCGAACCAGTTCGGCGGCGTCGGGGTTGCGTTTTTGCGGCATGATCGAGCTGCCGGTGGACCAGGCATCGGGCAGGGCAATAAAGCCGTAGGGCTGCGACGCCCACAGGATCATTTCTTCCGCCAGCCGTGACAGATGGAGCGCGGTCTGCACGGCGGC